>JALVUH010000165.1 GCA_027035735.1 Nautiliaceae bacterium | reverse complement strand
TATGGATGGTATAATACTCCTGCTGAGAATGTATATAAAATTATTCCAATTACTAAAAATTTTATAAGAGTAAAAGAGATAAATCAGTCAAATCAAGCAACTGTTTATGAAGGATTTTTTATATGTAAAGGAGCTATGGCTATTGTTCCTGTATATAATTCAAAAACAAATGATTTTAATTTGACATTAAAACAAAACTATTTTCCTTGGAAAGATCAAAATTATACAGATGCAAATTCTTCTATTTTAGCTACTCATGTAACTCAATTCAAATTTAGAGAAGAAAATGGACTTTTGAGATTGTATCTATGTATTCAAAATCCAAATATTAAAATTGGTAATAATAAATTAACTGTATGTAAAGAAAGGGTTGTGTTTTGAAAAAAGGTTTTTCTCTTTTGCTTAGTATAATTTTTATGGTTGTAATGGCTATAATAGGTGTTATGATTATGAAGTTTAGTGCTTCAAGTTCTAAGCATGCTTCAACTTCAATGATGGATATAAGAGCAAATCTTGCTTTAAGAAGTGCTACTGAATATGCAATTTTAGCTCTTCAAGGGCATGATTATAAAAATGGTAGAATAAATGAAATTAACCTTTCATATCCTTTTTTTAATGCAAATATTAAATTTCATTATTTTTTAACAAATTGTCCAGCTAATGATGCAAATTGTTCATTAATTTCTACTCAAGACACAAACGGAACAGTACTTGTTTATGTAACAGTTACATCAAAACTTCCTCAATTTCATATAAGAAAAGTAAAAATCACTTTACAAAATCCTTAAATCAGTATAAAATTAATAAAAAAAGGAGTAGCATGAATACGACAGTTGTAGGTAGAAATGTAGAACTTACAGAAGCTATGAAAGATCATGTAAGAAAAGTAATAGATGAGGTAGAAAAATATAATTTAGGAATTATGCATTCAGTTGTAACAATAGAAAAAGATAAGAGAGATTTTTTTGATGTAGAAATAATTATGAATATTCCAGAAAAAGGAACAGCAGTAGTTCATTTTAAAGATAAAGATATGTATGCTGCACTTGATAAAGCAAAAGATAAATTAGAAAAACTTTTAAGAAGATATCATGATAAAAAAACAAATTACAAACAAAAAGATAGACTTGAAGAGCTAATAGTTGAAGAGGCACAAGATGAGATTGTAGAGATGCCTCTTGATATTGAAAAACCTTTGAGTATTGAAGAAGCAGTAGAAGAGTTTAAAAATTCCGGTCTTTATTTTATGGTATTTAGAGATGTAAATGGAGAAAAAAGAGTTATTTATAGAAGAAAAGATGGAAAACTTGGATTATATTAATTTCTTTTGGTAAAATTTCAAACTTGAAAAAATAATAAAGGAGAGTTAATGAAAAGAACTTATCAACCAAGTAAAATAAGAAGAAAAAGAACTCATGGATTTAGAGCAAGACTAAAAACTAAAAATGGAAGAAAAGTTTTAAAAAGAAGAAGAGCTAAAGGTAGAAAAAGATTAGCGGTTTAAATTCTAAAGAGATAAATTTTTTATATAAAAATGGAAGAAAAATTCATACTCAATATTTACTTTTCTTTTTTCTTCCATTTGATGAATTAAAAATAGCAGTTGTAGTTTCAAAAAAAATTTCTAAAAAATCTGTAGTAAGAAATAAAATAAAAAGAAGATTGAGGCATTTGAGCAAAGAGTTTTTAAAATCAGGAAAATATGTAATCGTTGCCAAACAGGATATATCAAATATTGACTTTGAAAAACTTAAAAATGACTTTAAAAAAATTATTAATAAAACCAGTTAAATTTTATCAATATTTTATAAGTCCAGCACTTGGAAATAATTGTAGATATCATCCTACATGTAGTGAATATGCAATTTGGGAAATAGAAAATGAGAATTTTTTAATTGCTTTTTTTAAGTCAATTTTAAGAATTTTAAGATGTAATCAATTATTTAAGGGTGGGATAGATTATCCAGTTATTAGAAAACAAATAAAACCTATTTATGGGAAAAAAGATAATATTAAATATTGGTTAATTCCTAAAGGGAAAAATAAATTTATTGTGATAAAGGCATATAATGAATGGTAAAGAAAATTTAAGAAGAATTATTATAGCAACTGTTATTTCTTTTATATTTTTTGTAGCGTATGATTATTTTGTAATCCAACCACAAGCAAAAAAAGCTAAAGAAGCAGAGAAAACTACTATTACAAAAAAAGTTGAAAATAAACAACAAATTAATAACAGTATAAAAAATGCTAAAATTATTGCAGAAGTAAAATCAAAAGATTTTGATATAAAAATTGATGAATATGGAAGAATATCTTCATTTTTACTTAGAGAAAAGAAATTTAATGAAAAAGGAAAAGAGTTAAATTTAGTTTCTCCTAAACTTCCTAAACCTCTTGAATTAAGATTTGCAGATAAAAATTTAAATAAACTTGAATTTAGTATTCCAGCTACTGCAAACAAAAAAGAAATAATTATAAAAAATAACCCACAAACTTTAATTGTTACTCAAAATTTGAATGGTTTGATTGTTAAAAAAATTATTACTTTTTATCCAAATGGAAGATATGATTTAAAATTAAAACTTTCTAAAAATACAAAATATTTCTTATCACCTGGATATAGACCTTCTGTAGCAGTAGATAGATTAACTATTCATGGGGCTCTAATTGAAAGAAAAGATGGTACTTTAGATATTATTGAAGATGGAGATGCGGAAAATAAAACAGTAAATGATGCAATAGTAGTAGCCGGATTTGATAGATACTATACAACTTTATTATTTAGTGAAAAACCTTTTAAAGCAGTAGTAGTTCCTGATGAAGAAAAAAATCCTATTCTTTTTATAGAAGATAACAAAAATATTAATTTAATTGGGTATATTGGTCCAAAATATGTTGATACATTGGCTTCAATAAATAAAAAATTAATAGATGTAGTTCAATATGGAGTTGGTACATTCTTTGCAAGAAATCTATTTATTTTACTTGACTTTTTATATAAGTTAGTAGGAAATTGGGGTGTTGCAATTATTTTACTTGTGGTAATTGTTAGAATTCTTCTTTTCCCTCTTACATATAAGGGAATGGTAAGTATGTATAAATTAAAAGAACTTGCCCCAAAAATGAAAGAAATTCAATTAAAATATAAAAATGATCCTCAAAAAATGCAAATGCATATGATGAAACTTTATAAAGAACATAATGCAAATCCACTTGGAGGATGTTTGCCTCTTATTATTCAAATTCCTATTTTTTATGGAATTTATAAACTTCTTTTATATTCTATTGAATTAAAAGGTGCACATTTTCTTTGGATTAAAGATTTAAGTGCAATGGACCCATATTTTATTTTACCTATTTTAATGGGTATTAGTATGTATATTCATCAAAGATTAACTCCTACTAATTTTCAAGATAAAATGCAAGAGAAAATATTTAAATTTTTACCATTGATTTTTACATTTATGATGGCAACATTCCCTGCAGGTTTGGTACTTTATTGGACAACAAATAATATTTTATCAATACTTCAACAATGGATAATTAATAAAATTATGGAAAATAAGAAAAAGGCTAAAGCTTGAGAGTAGAAGCAAAAACATTAGAAGAAGCGTATCAAAAAGCAGCTGATATCCTTAAATGTTCTGTAGCTGATTTAAAAGCCGAAGTAATTCAATATCCTACAAAAGGTTTTTTGGGTCTTTTTTCCAAACCTGCTATTATTGAAGTTGAAGAAGTATTAGATATAAATAAAGTAATTGAAAAAGTAAAAAAAGAATTGGATTCACTTTTTGATAAATTGTGTTTTGATGTAAAAGTTATTGAAGTTTCTAAATATAATGAAGATACTATTTTTGTTCATATAGATGGTGAAGATGCAGCTCTTTTGATAGGAAAAGAAGGATTTAGATATAATGCTTTAAATTATATGCTTTATAATTATATACATCAAAAATATGGATTTAAACTTAGGCTTGAAATTGCAGAATTTATAAAAAATCAAAAAGAAAAACTTGAGGAATATTTAGACTTTTTTATAAAAGAAAAGATAGAAAAAAGAGGATATGGAAGAACTAAACCTTTAAATGGTATTTTAGCTTTTCTAGCACTTGAAATATTAAGAGAAAAACTTCCAGAAAAATATGTTAATATTAAAGAGAGAAATGGTGAAAAATATATAGTTGTTGGAGAAAAGCATGGAAACAATAGCAGCACTGGCAACACCTAAGGGTGTTGGAGCTATTTCAATAATAAGAGTATCAGGAGATAAAGCTTTAGAGATTGCAAAAAAAATTACAAAAAAAGATTTAAAACCTCGCTTTGCTACTTTGTCTAAATTATATGATTATAATAATGAATTGATTGATATTGGCTTAGTTATATATTTTAAAGCTCCTTTTTCTTTTACAGGAGAAGATGTTGTTGAGTTTCAATGTCATGGAGGATATGCAGTTTCTAGACTTGTGCTTGAGACATTATTTAAATATGGAGCAAGACCTGCAGAACCTGGAGAATTTACAAAAAGAGCATTTTTAAATGGTAAAATTGATGCTTCTCAAGCAGAAGCTATTGCAAAACTTATTGAAACTAAATCAAAAGAAGGGGCAAAACTTCTTTCAAAACAGCTTGAAGGAGAGCTTGAGAGATTCGTAAATGAAATTAGAAATAAATTAATAGAAATTATGGCATATGCTGAAGTTTTTATAGATTATGCGGAAGAAGATTTGCCTGAGAGTATGGATAAAGATATTAAAGAAAGATTAGAAAACATTAAAAATTTACTTAAAAAAACTCTTGAAGCATCTAAAAGAAGAGAAGGAATGCTTAGCGGTTATAAAGTAGCAATTATAGGGAAACCAAATGTTGGAAAAAGTTCTTTATTAAATGCTCTTTTAAATACAAATAGAGCAATTGTTAGTGATATAGCAGGGACTACAAGAGATACGATTGAAGAGGATATACAAATAGGTCAGCATTTGATTAGATTTGTAGATACAGCGGGTATTAGAGAAGCAAAAGATGAAATAGAAAAAATAGGAGTGGAAAGAAGTAAGGAAGCTATTAAAAAAAGTGATATTATTTTAGCTCTTTTTGATGCTACTTCTTTTACAAAAGAAGATGAAGAAATTTTGAATTTAATTAAGAACCAAAATAAAGATATTATTGTTGTAATCAATAAAATTGACAAAGGTATTAAGATAGATTTATCAAGATTTAAAGATTTTGAAACTGTTAAAATTAGTACAAAAGAAGATATTTCACCTTTAATTAAAAAAATTGAAGAGATTTTGGATAATTACAATAGTGATGATACTCATATATTGATTTCATTAAGACAAGTAAATGCAGTTGAAAATGCTTTAAAAGAGATTGAAAAATCAGAAGAATTTTTGCAAACAGGAGAGCTTGAATTATTTAGTTATAATATACAAAATGCAATTAAAGAAATTTCATCCATTACTAAACCTTTTGAATATGATGAAATGCTTGATAAAATGTTTAGTAGTTTTTGTGTAGGAAAATAAATTTAAAGGAGTTAAAATGACAATAATTGAACTTAAAAAAATGATGATGAAAGCAAAAAAAGAAGATAAAACAAAAGCAAATGCTTTAATGATGTTAGTTGATAATGCTCAAAAAATAGCAAAAGAAAAAAATGAAGAAGTTAGTGAAAAACATATAATTGAAGCGGCTAAAAAGCTTTCAAAAATGGCAAAAGAGTCTATTGAAGCAGGAATGGAAGAAGCAAAGAAAGAGTTGGAGATATATGAACAATTTTTGCCAAAAATGTTAAATGAGGAAGAGACTAAAAAAGTAGTTCAAGAAATAATTAATGAAATAGGAAATAAAAATATTGGTGAAATTATGAAAAGATTAAAACAAAGAGGAGATATTGATTTAGGACTTGCAAATAGAATTATTAAATCAATTTAAATGAAAAGAAAAGAGTTATTTAGAGTATAAAACTCTTCTTCTTTTTCTTTTCATTTTGAATTTTCCTCTTGCCATGAGACCTCCTTTTTTAGGAAGTTTTTAGAATAAAATTATAACAAAAAATTATTAAATAAATATTGCACTCATATATCCAACTACATTTGATTCATCACCGCTTACATCTGCACTTGTCCTATAATCTACAATAAATGAAGTTAAATTCATTTCTTTTGCTGCAAGTATCATTGCAGTAATACCTATTTTACCGCAGGCTTCGCAATTTTTTAAATAGCTAATATCTAATGTTTGTACTGCCTCAAGACAATTATAATCAAGCGCATTTGCAGTTTTTAAATCATAATAATGACTTAAATCACTTGAAATTACTACTAAAGAATTATCAGCAATTGCATATTCAATTATTTCTTTTAATTTAGCCGGTTCATAATCTCCATAAATTAATTCAACTACTGGAATTGCTCCAAAATAATGATAAATAAAAGGCATTTGAACTTCAGTTGAGTGTTCTTGATGTACTTCTTCTAAATTTGCAACTCCAAATTTTTCTATTAATTCTTTTGAAAATTCTACATCTATTGGTAAAATCCCGCAAGGTGTTTCATAGGAATCTTCCAAAGTTACCGAAATACCTCTTATTGGAAACCTGTGAGATGGACCAATAACTACTACTCTTTTAGGTTTTGTATTGCTAGCAATTCTATAAGCAAAATTTGCTGTAAATCCACTATATACCCATCCTGCATGAGGAACAATTAAAGCTTTTGGTTTTAAAGAAAATATTTCCGCTGCTTTTTCTTCATCTACATTTTCATCAATTATTTTATTGAAATGTGCTATAAAATTTTCTACTGCCTCGCAAGTTCCTCCATACCATTCTTTAACTACTGCTCTTCTCATTTCCATACTCCTTCTATAATTTCTCCACATTTTGGACAATGTGCTTTTCCTTCATTATCAATTTGTAAAATATTTTTTTCTACTTTGTAAATGCTTCTAACAATTAATTCTTCTCCACAATTTGGACAATATGTAATCACAGGCATTGCTACATTTCCAAGATATACATATTTAAGTCCTACTTTTTTTCCAATCTCATATGCTTTTAGCATAGTCTCCATTGGTGTTGGAGGTTTGTCTTGAACTTTATAATCTGGATGGAATCTTGAAATATGCCAAGGAATTTCTTTTCCTACACTTGCAATAAATTCTGCTATTTGAGTTAATTCTTCCTCGCTATCATTATCTCCGGGAACTACTAGAGTTGTTATCTCTTGCCATATTCCTACATCATGTAATCTTTTAATAGTATCAAGCACATATTCTAAATCACCTTTTAATACTTTTTTATAATAATCTTTTTTAAAGCTTTTTAAATCTACATTACAAGCATCTACCCAATTTTTCATATCTTCAATTTCATAAACACTTTCAAATCCATTTGTTACAAATACATTTTTAAGGCCTTTTTCTTTTGCTAAAATTCCTACATCTCTTGCATATGGATAAAATACGCTTGGTTCATTATAAGTATAAGCAATTGAATTACATTTATATTCAATTGCAAGTTCAACCATTTTTTCTGGACTGACATAAATAGAGTTATCTACTTTATGATTGTGAGCTATTTGCCAGTTTTGACAAAATGGACATTTAAAATTACACCCAACAGTCCCAAAGCTAAGAACTGGAGTTCCGGGTAAAAAATGAAAAAGTGGTTTTTTTTCAATTGGATCAATATTAATACTTGCTGGATGTCCATATACAAGATTTACAAGTTCTCCATTTTTATTCATATTAATACCACAGATGCCTACTTGACCCTCTTTAAGTATACAATGATGACGGCAAAGTAGGCATCTGATTTTCCCATTATCTAGAGTTTCATAATATTTCATTTTCCCCTCCTCAAAACTTTTATACATTATAGCAGATTTTTTAAAGAAAGTAAAGAAAAGAAATTGAGTTTAAATAACTAAACTATTTTTGCTTTTAATTTTTTATAAGGAGTAATTTTTGATTTGCTTTCAAATTTATTGGAATCTATTTCAAATTCTCCAAATTCAACTTCTATAAATTCATTAATTTCAATATTAAAAAGTTTAGATGGATTAGTGGATATTAATTTTGTCACTATTTCATGAGGAAGAGGTAGAGAATATGCAAGCTGAGTAAAAATATCAAGTTTGCTGATACCATAATCTGCTTCTTCAAAAGGGACATCTTTATTTGTAGCGGCTATATGATTGGATGAGATAAAATCTATTATTCCTTCTTCGCATGCTTTAAGCAATGCATTTTTATCTTCTTTGCTTCTAAGAGGAGGAAAAGTTTTAAAAAGTGTATTAAATTCTCCTATGTCTTCATCGCAAAAATATAAATTATCAATACATACATCAACAAAAACATTTTTTGGTCTATCTTTTAAAATTTCAATTGACTCTTTTGTAGTGATATTTTGAAATACTATTTTTGCTTTAAAATGTTTAGATAGTTCAAGGATTTTTGCAACTTCAATAGATTCGGCATAATTTGGAATGCCTTGAAGACCAAGAGCATATGCTTTAGGAGAATCATTCATAACTCCTATGCTTAAAGCTTTATTGTTAGCATTTACAAATACAGGTATATCTAAAAATTCTGCATATTCAAAGACTCTTTTGATTAAATTCATATCTTCATCAGAATTTATATAAATTGCACTTGCTCCTTTATTTTTTAAAATAGAGATTTCTGAGAGTTTATTATCATGTATTCCTTCAATTGCTACAAATAGATTAAAATTTTCTTCATTTGCTCTTTTTAAATTATATGCTAAATGAAGTTTATCGTAAATAGGTTTGATAGAAGGTATCATAAGAGCATATTTTACTCCTCCATTTCTAGCAGCGGCAGCTATTTTACTTACGCTTTCAGAATTCTTTACATTTAAATCAAAACTTTTAGGAACTTTTATTCTCATTTATTTCCTTTTTTAATATAATTTTAGCTAAAAAGAGATAATATGGGAATTTGGTTTTTAATAAATTACATAATGCTTAGCACAATTGTGGCATATTTTGCATATAGACTTGGATATAATTTGTGGATATTTGGTTTAATTGCACTTTTTTTATCGCCGGTAGTTGGATTTTTGTTTTTAGCAATTTGGGATTATTACAAAACTTTTATTAAAGGTAAAATATGAAAGAGAAATATTTAGAAATTTTAAAAAAAACTTATTATAAATTAACTCCTAAAGATGAAAAAATTTTTGCTGAAATTATGAATGATGAAGGTCTTGGGAAATGTAAGCCTATTTTTAATTTATATGCTTTTATTTTTGGATGGTTTTATCTTTTATATAGAAGAATGATAACAGAAGCTTTTGGTGTTTTAATCTTTTCTTTGATGATAGGATATATTTTGGCTTATGCAAAATTACATCCGTTATTAGTATTAATTGCTATTTATTTAACAAGTTCTATTCTTAGTGGATTTTGTTATTATTTTTTGTATCTTAATAAATTTACAAAAGATGTAGAAAATTGTGGAGGAGAGTATCATCCTGATATAGAGTGTATTAAGAAAAAAGCCAAACCTAAAATTTCTTATGTAATTTGGGCAATTATATTGATATTAATTTTTATTTGGCCTTGGATTTTTGCAATGATTACTGGTCAGCCTCTTCATAAATAATTTGTTATAATTTCGTAAAAAAGGCAAAAGATGAAAAAAGTTTTAATTGTAGGAAGCGGTGGAAGAGAGTATGCTATCGGATATTTTTTAAAAGATGAGGCTGAGGTTTACTATGCACCTGGAAATGGAGCAACTGAAGAATTTGCTACTAATATTGATATTAAAGATTTTGAAGAATTAGCAAAATGGGCAAAAGATAATAATATTGATTTAACAATAGTAGGACCTGAGGCACCTTTAGTAGAAGGAATTGTAGATGTATTTAAAAATCATGGTTTAACAATCTTTGGACCAAGTAAAGAAGCCGCAAAATTAGAAGGTAGCAAAGTTTATATGAAAAATTTTCTTAAAAAATATGATATTCCTACAGCGAAATATATTGAAACAAGTGATCAACAAAAAGCTTTTGAATTTATAGATAAAATGGAAAAACTTCCAATTGTAGTAAAAGCAGATGGACTTTGTGCAGGAAAAGGTGTAATTATAGCTGAGAGTAAAGAAGATGCTAAAAAAGCAGTAGAAGAGATGCTGAGCGGAAAAGCATTTGGAGAAGCTGGTAAGAAAGTAATTATTGAAGAGTTTTTAGATGGGTTTGAGCTTAGTATGTTTGCAATTTGTGATGGTAAAGATTTTGTTTTACTTCCTGCAGCACAAGACCATAAAAGACTTCTTGATGGAGATAAAGGACCAAATACTGGTGGTATGGGAGCATATGCTCCAACTCCACTTGCAACACCTGAAATTTATGAAAAAGTAAAAGAAAAAATTATAAAGCCTACTTTAAAAGGTATGCAAGAAGAGGGAGCTCCTTATGAGGGGGTATTGTTTATTGGACTTATGATTGTAGATAATGAACCTTATGTGCTTGAATATAATGTAAGATTTGGAGACCCTGAGTGTGAAGAACTTATGCCTTTAATTGATAGCTCTTTATTTGATATGTTTTATAATGGAGCTACTAAACAATTAGACAAAATTGATGTAAAAATAAAAGATATGGTTGCAGTAGGAGTTGTATGTGCTAGTAAAAATTATCCTTATTCAAGTTCTGAACCAGCAGAGATTACAATTGATGATTTAAGTGATTGTAATGGATATATTGCTTTTGCAGGAGTTAAAAAAATTGATGGTAAACTTTATGCTACAGGCGGAAGAGTTTTAGTTTGTGTTGGATTTGGTAAAAATGTGAAAGAAGCAAGAGATGAAGCATATAAAATTGTAGATAAAGTTCATTTTGAAGGTAAAAAATATAGAAAAGATATAGCATATCAAGCATTAAATTATTGAGGTTAAAATGCAACAAAGTGAATTAGATATAAAATTACAAAAAGCAAATTTAAAAATAGCATCTTTAAAAAAGAGAATAATATCTATGACTATAGATGATTTGTTAATCTCTTTTTTAATTTTTATTGCTTTTATTGATGAGTTTTCAAAAGCAAAAACATTTCAGCAAATGTTAATTTTAACTGATAGATTGTTTTTATATATTTTTATTGCTTATACTCTTTATCATTGGATTTTTATTGCGATTTATGGGAAAACAATCGGAAAAATGATTATGAAAATAAAATGTATTGATATACAAACATTAGATAAACCGGATTTTTTTAGAAGTTTAATAAGAAGTATTTTTAGAAATTTTGATGAAATGTTTTTTTATGCAGGTATGATTGTAGCTATATTTGATCCATATAATAGGGCTTTGCATGATATAATTGGGAGATGTGTAGTTGTTGAAGATAATTAGTCTGCTTTTTTTAGCTGTTTTTGCTTTTGGTGATATTTTAAAAATATATGCTAAAAGTGCACAACAAAAAAATAACATAATTTATTTAAATAAGCCTTTATTGATTTATAATAATCAATTTTTCGTTCAAGCGGATAAAGCTACCATTAAGAATAAAACCCATGCTGTATTTAGTGGTCATGTGTTAATTTTTTATAATAATAGTGTTTTAAGTTCAAAAAAAGTAGAAATTATCACAAAAAATAATATTAAAATAGATTATTCTTTTTATTATGACAGAAAAATAGATTTATGGTTTAAAAACAAAATAGCAAGTATAAAAAATCAAAATCTTTTATATTTTAAAAATACTATTTTTAGTAGTTGTTGTGTAAATAAGCCTGATTGGTTTATATATGCTAATAGTGGAGTTTTTAACAAAAAAACTAAAAATATAAAACTTTATAATTTAATTCTTTATATTCATAATACACCTGTTTTTTATTTGCCTTTTTATTTTGGTTCTTTTAATAAAAAAAGAAGAAGCGGTTTTTTGAGGCCTTATGTTGGTTTTTCTGCTAAAGAAGGTATATTATATTCTCAACCAATCTATTTTGCTACTTCTATTAGAACAGATTTACAAATAACACCTACTATTAGAACTAAAAGAGGAAGAGGTATTTATTCAACATTTAGATTTGTTGATTCTCCTTATTCTTTTGGGATTTTAAAAGGGGGTATATTTTGGGATAAAGATAAATATTTTTATAAATATAATTTAGCTCATAAAAAGCATTTTGGTTATCAATTTAATTATAAAAGAGATAAAGTTTTTGGAAATGATAAACTATATATTGATATAAAATATGCAAATGATGTAGATTATTTTTATTTGAATCCTCAAAATTATACTTTTAATCAATCATATCTAACGAATAAAATAATAACTTCAAAAATAAATTATTTTAAGAAATATCAAAATTCAATTTTGGGAATTTATAATAGATACTTTATAAATACAGCTTTATTAAATAATAAAAACACTTTACAAGTATTGCCGCAGATTAATTATCATATATTTGAAAAAAAACATAAAAAACTTTTGTTTTCTTTTGATTATAATTTTTATAATTATTACTCAGAAGGTGGTGAGAGGTATTTTCTTAATACTTTTATGTTGCCAGTAGGGATAAATTTTAGATTTTTTAATGATTATTTAAATTTAAATGTTAGTGAAAATGCAAAAGGAGAATATGGAAATTTTTATAATTCACAAGTAAAGCCAAGTTATTTTTTAAATACATATACTCAATTTAAGTTTTATTCTTCTTTTACAAAAAATGGTAAATTTTTACATATTATTTCTCCTCAAATAACATTAAATTTAAAAAACTATAATAAAACAGAAATTAATTCTGATATAATTAATTATACAGGAATTCAAAATTCTATTTCTTTTGATTTGTTTCAAATTTTTCAAAAAAATAATTTTTATTTAGAACATACTTTTCATCAATTTTATAATTTACAAACTAAAAAAAGTGAACCTATGGAAAATCAAATAAATTTAAATTATAATAATATTTCTATAAATGATAATAATAAATTTGACTGGAATTTGAATAAAACAACATATAATGCTTTTGTAATTTCTTATGCTTTTGATAATAATAAAATTACTTTTACTCATGTTTATCAGTATAATCCCGCTACAAAAAGTATAGATATAAAATTTGATAAAGGATTAAATAAATATAAAAAATTATATTTTGAGTATAATTATGATATTATAAATCATTATCCAAAATTTTGGTTATTTGGAATAAAATTAAATAAAAAGTGCTGGCAATATGATATAAGTTTCAAAAAATTATTAACACCAGTATTACAAGAAAATGGAATTTCTTATAATGTAGATTACATTGTAAGTTTTAATGTCAATTTTTATCCATTAGGTGGATTAAAACAATCAATTATATTTAGATAAGGGTGTAAAATGAAAAATGAAATAAAAGTAGGAATTTTTGTATTGTTATCATTAATAGCGATTTTATATCTTACTTTTCAAGTTAAATCTTTACAAGATTTCGGAGAAAAAGGGTATGTTTTATATGCAGTGGTAAAAGATGCAAGCGGACTTGCTAAAAAATCTCGTGTAAAGATGAGAGGGGTTAAGATAGGAATTATTAAAGATATGAAATTAACTTTAAATGGAGTAAAATTAAAACTTCTTATAAACAAAAAAGTTAAAATTCCTGTTGGTTCTGCTGTAACGGTAGCTCAAGATAATGTATTAGGAGGTAGATATTTAGAAATTATTCCTTCAAATTCTAATAAATATTATAAACCAGGAGAGACTATTACAAAATATCTCTCAACTGCTTCTATGGAAGATGTAATGAATAATATAAATAGTGCTGTAAATGATGTAAAAAAACTTATTAATAAACTAAATGAAACATTAGATAAAAAAACTATAAATAATATTAAAACCACAATTGCAAATATAAAGGATTCATCTCAAGAACTTAAAAATATTATGAAAATGGCAAATGAAAAATTGCCAAAATTACTTGATAATGCAAATTCTTTAATAGTTACTTATAAACAAACCGGAGATATTATTAAAAGAAAAATTCCTTCAATTTTAAATAAAACAGATAGTTTAATGAGTAAGTTAAATGTAATAGCTAATGATTTGCATGTAAAATTGGATAAATTAGCAAATACATATATAAATTTAGGTAAAAATGCTAACAGTTTACTAGTGCAAAATAAAAATAGTATAAAAGCTACTATTGTATCTGCTAAAAACTTTTTTGATAATGGAGCTATGAGTTTTAAAAAGATTGATCAATTTTTAGCTTCATTTAATAAAGCTCAAATTAATATGAATATTTATAGTGATTATTTGACAAGAGATGCATATTTTAAAACAACTGCAAATTTAGCTTATATGCCAACTCCTACAAAATATTATATAATTGGAGTTACTTCAACTGAGGATTATTCAACTAAAACGGCTGCTGAAGAGAAAACAAATAAAATTTATTTCAATGCTGAACTTGGAAAAAGATATCAAAACTTCTTAGTAAGAGGAGGAATTATAGAAAGTACAGGTGGTTTTGGAGTTGATTATTTTACTGATAAAGATAGATTGAAATATACTTTAAATGTATATGATTTTAATAGTGAGAATGATTATAGAGGAAGTAATCCTCATGTAGATATTCAAGCTAGATATTTATATCTAAAACATCTTGAATTAATTGCAGGAATTGATAATTTAATAAATTCTGATGCAAGACAATTTTTCTTAGGAGTTGGTATAAAGTTTAAGGATAACGATCTTAAAACATTAGTAAGTGGAGGTGCTACATCACTATTAAAATAGAAGATATTAAAAAGGCTTGTAATATTTTAGAAATTAAGCCTTTGAGTTCATTAAATGATATAAAAAAAAAGTATAAACAATTATCAAAAAAATATCATACTGATATAAGTGGTGATAATCAAAAAATGCAAGAAATTAATTGGGCTTATGGAGTTTTAAAAAAGTATATTGAAAATTATAAATTTTTATTTAGTGAAGATGAAATAATAAGACAAATACCAAGCGAATATATAAAAAAATTTAGGGTATAAGATGTTTTTAAATAAAGAAGAAGCTTTAAATCAACTTTTAAATATTATAGATGATAATATCATAAGAGATAATGTTGTTTTGTCTATTAGTAAAAGAGGGACATTTTATGCAAGAGAAATAGGTCTAAAAAAAGGTTTTTTAGAAGGAGATTTTTTATTTATTGAAAAAATAAAATCTCCTATTAATAAAACAGTTCCTTTAGCAGCTGTTAGTGAAACGAAAGAGTATGTGATAATTGAAGAGTTAATTAATAGTTTTGAAATTAATGATGATTTTTTATTTAATGAGATTGATAGAGTTTTTGAAGAAAAAATTTTGCAAGATATCTATCAATTAAGAGCAGGAGAAGGTATAATTTCACTTAAAGACAGAAATGTTTTATTAGTTGATGAAGGATCTAATACAGGTCTTAGATTAATGTGTGCAATTAAAACTTGTATATCTCAAGGAGCGAATGCAATTAATGTGGCAATGCCTATAATTGCAAAAGAGACGGCTGATATGATAAAAAAACTTGTAGATAATACTTTTTTTGTAAAAGAAGTAGAAGATTTTGTATCAATAGATTTTTATTTTAAGGAGAATAAATGAGTTGTGAAGTAACATTAAAAATTAATAATAAAGAACAAAAATTAATTTTAAACAAAGTAGCAAAACAAGCTGATGCTTCGGTTTGGTGGCAAGAGGGCAATACTGTAATGCTTGCTACTTTGACATATAATCCAGATGAATTGGTAGAAGAAGATTTTGTGCCTTTAGTAGTTCAATATGTAGAAAGAGCATATGCAGTTGGAAAAATTCCAGCAGGATTTGTTAAAAGAGAACAAAAACCAGGAGATTTTGAAACACTAACTGCTAGGATTGTTGATAGAAGTATAAGACCTCTTTTCCCAAAAGGGTATGGATATAATACTATTATTACTATTATGGCATTAAGTGCTGATGAAGATAGTGATTTACAACTTGCTGCTATGAATTCTGCTGCAGCTTGTATGTATTTAAGCTCACTTCCATTTGCAAAAATGGTACATGGAGTAAGAATTACTAGAATTGATGGTGAAATTATAGTTAACCCTACATTATCTCAGCTTGAAAGTGGTGATTTTAATCTATTTGTAACTGGAACTAAAGATGAACTTTTGATGATAGAATACGCATCTCAAGGACAAGAAGAGATTGAAATTATTCCAGTAGAAGATGTAATGCTTGATGGTGTTCCTATTGAAAATACAATTACTAAATATAAAACAAATGAAATAAGTGAAGATGAACTTATTGAAATTTTAAAAATTGCACAAGAACATATAAAAAAAGGTGCTGAAGTTTATGAAAATGCATTAAAAGAGTTTGTAAAAGAAAAAATTGAATATGAAGAGAGAAAAGAGGTTGATTTAACTCCTTATATTAAGCTTATAAAAGAACAATATATTGATGAACTTAAAGAGATTATAAAACATTTAAGTAAAAGTGAGAGGGATTATTTACTTAAACAATTTGCTAGAAAAATTGCAAAAGCTTTAGGAGAAGAAGAAAATTTTGAAGCTATTTTAAAAGCAGTTAAGGAAGTTAAAAGAGAAATAGTAAGAGGTATGATTTTATATGAAGGAATAAGAGCAGATGGTAGAAAACTTGATGAAATAAGACCTATTACAATTGAGACAAATTTACTTCCAAGAGCTCATGGAAGCTGTCTATTTACAAGAGGTCAAACTCAAGCTCTTGCTGTTGCTACTCGCGGTGGTGAGATGGATGCTCAAGTTTATGCTCATTTGACTGATAAAGAAGAAAAGTTAGAGAGATTTATGCTTCATTACAACTTCCCTGCATTTGCAGTAGGAGAGGCTGAGAGACTTGGACCTCCAAGCAGACGCGAGCTTGGTCATGGTAATTTAGCAAAAAGAGCAATTGAACCATTAATTGATCCTGAATTTGATGAAACAGTTAGAGTTGTTAGTGAAATACTTGAGAGTAATGGAAGTAGCTCTATGGCAACTGTTTGTGCTTCATCTTTAGCTCTTAAAGCAGCAAAAGTTCCACTTCTAAAACTTGCAGCTGGAATTGCTATGGGAATGGTGAGTGAAGGTGAAAAATATGCAATTTTAACTGATATTATGGGACTTGAAGACCATGATGGGGATATGGATTTTAAAGTAGCTGGGACTTTTGATGGAATAACTGCTATGCAAATGGATATAAAACTTGGAGGAATTAAACTAGAAATACTAAAAGAAGCTCTTTATCAAGCAAGAGATGCTAGAGGATTTATACTTGAACTTATGGAAAAAGCAGCAAAAGAGATTAAATATAATGAAGATATCTTGCCAAAATCAATTAGCTTTAAAGTAGAGCCTGATAAGATTATTGATATTATTGGAACTGCAGGAAAAACAGTAAAAGAGATTATTGCTAAATTTGGAATTACAATTGATTTAGATAAAGAGACAGGAAAAGTTAAAATTTTTGGTGATTCCCATGAACAAATGCAAGCTGCAAAAGATTATATTTTAAATGTAATTTGTAAAGACGATAAGCCAAAAATTCCAGAGTTTGAGATAGGAGCTATCTTAGAGGGTGTTATTAAAAGAAAAGCGCCATTTGGTATGTTTGTAGAAATAGCTCCAGATGTTGAGGGACTTTTACATGTAAGCAAACTTAATGGAAAAAGTTTAGATGATTTTGAAGAAGGTCAAAAAATAAAAGTAAAAGTCCTATCTCAAAGTGGATTTAAAATAGAATTAGCTCTTGCGGAGTAGTTGATGTTTGAAAAATATCCTTTTGAAAAGCTTAATGAATTATTAAAAGATATACCTCATCCTGATGAGGTTATTTCTTTGACAATTGGTGAGCCTCAATTTGAAACTCCTGAGTTTATTCAAGATGAGCTTTGTAAAAATACAAAATATCTTAATAAATATCCAAAAACTGCTGGAGAAGAAGTCCTTAAAAAAGCTCAAAGAGATTTTGTAAAAAAAAGATTTAATGTTGAATTAAAAGAGAATGAACTTTTACCAACTTATGGGACTAGGGAAGTTTTATTTAATTTTCCGCTGTTTCTTAGACCTAAAAAAATGGCTTTTCCAAATCCTTTTTATCAAATATATGAGGGTGCGGCAATTGCTGCTGGAAGTAAAATTAATTATATGCCTTTACTTAAAGAGAATAATTTTAAAAATAATCTCAACCAGCTTGATGGAGATGAAGATTTTATTATTTTAAACTCTCCAAATAATCCAACAGCTAGTGTAATGAGTTTGGATGAATTGTGTAAGTGGGTAGAATATGCCCTTAAAAATGATGTAGTAATTTTAAATGATGAGTGCTATAGTGAGATTTATTTTGATGAAAAACCTGCAAGCATCCTTGAAGCAAGTCTTAAAGTAGGAAATAAAAATTTTAAAAATATCTTAGCAATTAATTCAATCTCAAAAAGAAGCTCAGCTCCAGGACTTAGAAGTGGATTTATAGCAGGAGATAGTGAAATTTTAAAAAATTATCTTCAATTTAGAACATATGTAGGATGTGCTATATCTCTTCCTTTACAATATGCAGCTGCTAGAGCATGGAGCGATGAAGAGCATGTTGAGGTTTTTAGAGAAAAATATAAAAGAAATTTTGAAATTGCAAAAGAGATTTTAGATATTGAAATTCCAAAAGCCACTTTTTATATCTGGCTAGAAGTAGAAGATGATATAGAATTTACCAAAGAAGCTTACAAAAGAGGCGTAAAAGTAATGCCAGGTAGATTTATGGGAAGAGGTGGCATTGGTGAAGGTTATGTAAGAATTGCACTTGTATATGATGAAGAAAAAACAAAAAAAGCATTAAAAATTATAAAGGATTTATTATGAATATAGTAGAAAAGTATAAGGAACTTGAGAAATTAATTCACAAAAATCAAGATGAAAAAATTGAAGAAGTTTTTAGAAGTATATTAGAAGATGCAATAAAAGTAATAAATGAAAAGTTTGAAAAAAATCAATTTTTAGACCCTAAAAACGAAGTAGATAAAGCAGTAATTAGAGCAATGTTTGAGTATATGCTTGAGCTTTGGGCTGAGGGTGCAATTGATGAGGCAAAACAGCTTGGATATGATATGCTTTATCTTGTAAAAGATGAAAAACTAAAAGAGATGTTTTCTATGTTTGTAATTGGAATGCTAGAAGGACTTAGTGTAGATGAATTTTTTGAAAAATATGTAAATACAAATAAAACTTATTTAAATGATTTCTTTGTTGATTTTAAAGATGAAATAGATGCTTTAGTAATTAAACACAAAAAACAATTTCAAGAAGAATATGCAAAAGATGCAGAGTAAAATTCATTTTATTGGTATTGGTGGAATCGGACTTAGTGCAATTGCTAGATATTTAAATAGACAAGGCTTTCAAGTTCAAGGAAGCGATATTAAAAAAACTAAATTAACCAAATCTTTAGAAGAGGAGGGGATGAAAGTTTTTATCCCTCAAAAAGAAGAAAATATCACTGATGATATTGATACTATAATTTATACTGCAGTAGCAAAAGAGAATAATCCAGAAAGAGTTGCCGCTAAAAAAAAGAATATAAAAACTTATTCAAGAAGAGAATTTTTACCAATTTTACTTAAAGATAAAAAAGTCATTTCAGTTTGTGGCGCTCATGGTAAATCTACTACAACTGCAATTTTAGCTTCTATTTTAGATGATGCAAATGCATTAATTGGAGCTGAGAGTAAAGAATTTAATTCAAATGCAAGAGTAAGTGAGAGTGAATTGATGGTTTTTGAAGCAGATGAGAGTGATGGAAGTTTTATTGACTCAAATCCTTTTATTGCAGTAGTTACAAATACAGAGCCAGAGCATATGGAATTTTATAATCATGATTTAGATAAATTTTATTCTCATTATGAAAAATTTTTAAAAAAGGCTAGTATTAGAGTAGTTAATGGAGATGATGAGTTTATTAAAAAACTTGATTTGCCTATGAAAAAAGTTTTTATTAAAGAAGCTAAAAATATAAGATATGAAATAAGAGATAACCAGCCAAAAACCGTTTTTGAATATAAGGGTTATGAATTTGAAGTATATGGATTTGGAGAGCATTTGGTTTTAGATGCACTTCTTGCAATAGAAGCAGCAAATGAATTTATGTCACTTGAGAAAATTTCAAAAAATATAAAAAATTACCAAGGGATTAAAAAAAGATTTGATATTTTACAAAATGAAAAGAACTTTATTTTAATAGATGATTATGGACA
>JALVUH010000164.1 GCA_027035735.1 Nautiliaceae bacterium | reverse complement strand
TTTTTTATGGAAGATGGGTTTATAGGGAAATTTGCAGAGAATAAAATTGATGAGGTTATAAAATATCTGAATGATGAAGATTCCGAAATAAAAACAGAAAAAGAAGCTCAAAAGATTATAAATATAATAGGAGAGCCAATTTTAAGAAAAGAGCTTCAAAGAAAGTTGGATTCTAAAAGGCTTGAAAAGGTTAATAATATTGATGAAAAAATAAAACAATTAGAATATGAATTAGAAATTTTAAAGCAACACCAAACTAAACAAATAAAAGATGAATTATTAGATAGAGGGAAAAGAGAATATTTTTTAAAGAAAAAAAATGAAAAAAATAATAATAACTGAAAAGATTATTCAACAACATTTTGATAAATTAAAACCTAAATTACAAAAATTAGAAGAAGATTTAAAACAATTAAATTCTCCATATTCATTAAGAGATATTTTAATTTCTAAACCTGAAAAATTATATGAAATTGGGAAATGGAGTAAAAAGCAATCAATAAATTTTGACTACATGAAGAATAAATATGATAATTTTATTCAAAAAAAGCAAGAGGATAATGATGCATATGATTTAGCAAAAAATTTAGAAGTTAATACTTGCCCATATTGCAACATCAATTCTATTTATACAATTTTTGATGAAAATGGAGAAAAAATTTTAAGACCAGAATTTGACCATTTTTTTGATAAAGCTACATATCCTATTTTGTCTTTATCTATTTATAATTTAATTCCTTCTTGTCATCAATGTAATTCAAATTTAAAACATACAAAAAGTTTAAATTTAGATGAATATATTCATCCATATATTGATGATTTAGATAAAGAAATGCAATTTAGCTTAAAAATTAAAAGTAGTGAGTTTTATTATTCAGTAGATGGTTTTGAAATAGAATATAAAAATATAAATAAATCCATTAAAGTTGAAAACCATCTAAAAGTTTTTAAGATTAAAGAAAGATATCAATATTTAAAAGATATAATCTTAGAACTAATTCAAAAAAAATATATGTATAATGAAAGTTATTTAGATGAGCTTTTTAGAAAATATGAGGGAACTTTTTTTAAAAATAGAGAAGATTTACTAAGACTTGTAAGTGGTGGTTATATCAGTGAAGAAGAAATAAACAAAAGACCGCTTTCAAAACTAATAAAAGATATTAGTGAAGAGTTAGGGTTATATTAGTTTAATGAGTAATTTTTTGGTTTATATAAATTATGCTATACTATTTATATAAATCAAAAGGAGTTAAAATGACTATATCAATTGGAGAACTACAAAAAAATATCTCTATCATCAAAAAAGCAAAAGAGCCAATTATTGTAGTGGATAAAAGAACAGGTGAGAAAATAGCAAAAATTACTCCTTTAAAAGAAGAAGATGATTTGGAACTATTTAATGAGCTAATAAGCGATTTAAAGCCAGAGGGTAAAGTAACTACCAAAGAAGATTTTGAAAAAGTTTATACAGAGCATTTAAAGGAAAAGTATGGTTTTAATTGATACCAACTATATCATCAGATTTTTAACTATGTAGCCTTTGGAGCATTATGAAAAAGCAAAAGAGTTATTTTATCGTGTAGCTAAAAGAGAAGTTGAAGTAATGGTAAGTGAGGGTATTATAATGGAGTGTTATTTTGTTTTGCTTAAATTTTACAAATGGGATAAAAATAGGCTTATTGATAAATTAGAAAAGATTTTGAAGATGAAGAATGTTTTTTGCAATGAAAAATATATCCTCTTAAAGGCTTTGGAAATTTTAAAAGTTAAAAATATTGACTTCATAGATGCTTTATTATGTGCTAAAAGTAAAGCATTAGGATATAAAATACTTAGCTTTGATAAAGATATTGAAAAGTGTTTAAATAATTAAATTTATAACATAAAGCAAGCCTAAAAGTTTCCAAAATCAATAAGATTTTACTAAGTTGGTTTTCAAAAACTTTACTAATTTTTAACAATCTTTCAAAGATAGTGGAATTTAGGGATTTATGAAAGTTTATAGTGGCGGAGAGGGTGTCCGCCAAACTTATGTTTTAGTTAGTTTCAATAAGTTTTAATTACAAAGCAAAAATCCCTAAATTTAGGCAAACTATTATAACATAATGTTTCAGTTAGTTTCAATAAAGCAGTATATTTTTTTGGGGGTAATATTGGGGGTAATAAAATTAAGGAACAGAACTTGCTTTTTCTTTTAAAAGGCTTGATATGAGTTTAACTGATTTAAAAATTAAAAGTGCAAAACCAAAAGAGAAAAAGTATAAATTGTATGATAGTGATTATCTGTATTTAGAAGTATATCCAAACGGCAAAAAACAATGGATTTATAAGTATAAAAACCTTAAAGAGTTTAAAATAGGAAATTATCCTGCTTTAAGCCTTAAAGAAGCAAGGATTAAAAGAGACCAGCTAAAAAGAGATATTGAGCTTAAAGGCTTGGATAAAGTAGTAGAAGAATTAAAAGAGCTAAAATTACAGCCTAAAAGAAAATTTGAAAATGTAGTAAATGAATGGCTTACTATCTACAAAAAAGGAAAGGCTAAAAGAAGCGTTACAACTACCTTACAGCGTCTGCAAAAGCATATTATCCCTGTTTTTAAAGGCAGAGATATTTCAAAAATAACCACTAAAGAGATATATAGCTTATTAAAAAAAGTTGAAAAGCCAACAGCAGAAAAACTAAAATCAATCCTTAACGGCATTTTTAGTTATGCACTCAGTAAAGAGTATATAAAGCACAATATTATAAAAGATATAGAACTAAAACAGCTTTTCCATACTCCTGTAAGCAATCATTATCCTCATACTCTTGATACTGATGAAATTAAAATTTATTTTAATGAAGTAAAAGATTTAAGAGATAGACCTATTGTTAAAGGTGCAATAAAGATAATCTGGCTTACAGCATTAAGGCAAGGAAGTGTGAGAGCTATTAAGTGGGAGTATATTGATTTTGATAACAAGGTTTTATTTGTCCCAAGAGATAATTTAAAAATTAAAGCAGTTGATTTTAAAATACCTTTAACGGATGAGGCTATTAAAACATTTAAAGAACTTGAAAAAATAAAAGCAAGTGATTATGTTTTTTATTCAAGCAATAATCATAAAAAGCCTATAAGTGAGACTACATTAAGGAAATTTCAAAAAGATATAGCCAAAAAATATAATATTGCTTATCAGTCTTTACACGGCATAAGACATTCATTTTCCAGCCTTACAAGGCAATATCTTCAAAGAGAGCATAATATATCAGATGATGTTATAGAAATAGCTATGCAACATTTAGACAAAAATAAAATAAGAGCAGTTTATAACCATTACGATTATTTCAAAGAGAGAAAAGAGCTTTTAGAACTTTGGGAAAATTTCCTGCTTAATCTTTAATTTTCTTCTCCACTTTTTTTCAGTTAAGAGTTGGGATAAAAAAAGATATATAAAAAAAAATTTTTTTTATAAAAAAAACTGCGAAAATGGAGAAAGTATAATAAAAAGCCTAAATTTAGGGCTTTTATTTCTCCACTTTAAGGAAAAATTAAGCTAAAAACTGGAGAAAAACTGGAGAAAAAATGGAGAACTTTTAAACCAAGATTAAATTTATACTTTTTAACTTCAGCCTTTAAAAAAGGAATTTGTATAAAAAATTTTACAAGTTTTAAAAATTAAAGAGGTTTGCACCCTATAGCTTTAAAATATCGTATTTATGGGTATTTTTTTAGGGTGCAAAGTATTTTATAGTTTACACCCCATATTTTTAAAATAGCGTATATATAGTAATTTTTAAGGGGTGCAAATATTTTAAGAGGTTTACACCCCTTTGCACCCCTTTTACACCCTTTTGTTTTTTTAAAGATTTTTTATATAAAAATTAAATTCTCTCTTTAAAGGCTAAATATTAAAAAGATATGGCGTCGGTAATACCGACACTATCCAGTAAAAGTATATGCCCTAGATAATATCTATCCCATCCAGTAAAAACAGATACCCCGTAAAGTAGGAACAAAACATCCATCCCTTTATGATGTATGTTTTTCGTATGTCATCGGTGAGGCTCATTTTTTGCACTCCTGAGGATGTCAGAATTTCTGACACCCCTTTTTCATCCTATGCCCTAACTATTAGTTACCCCATCCTTTAAAGGCTTTTAGCTTCAATAAGTGTCAGTATGTTATAATTGCAAAAGCAAAAAGGAGAGTATATGAAAAAATTAAGATACTTTTTATTAGGTTTTAAAAATGCTTTTTCAGATAACATTGATGTAATAAAAGCAGAATATCCAGTTTATAACCTTTGGGAAAAAAGTAATAAAATAAATGATAAATTTAAGGCAATAAATGAAAAAACAAAAGAAAATATCAAAAGACACATCTACTCAACCTACTAAAATAGAACAGAAAAATCTAAATATTAATATTACTCCAAGAAAAGCAAAAAATCCTTAATTTAGAAATAGAAGAGCAAAAAATAAGAAAAGAAGAACTACCTCACATAAGAAAATTAGCTTTTAGAGGGCAATTATTTGCTTTTATTACAGGATTAGCTGGTATAGGTGCTTCTTGCAAGGAATGGAAAAAGCGGCTTATATTAGCATAGCAATACCTCTTGGAGTTTTAGCAGTTAATTTTATAAAAAATAAAACTTCTTAAAAGCTATCTCATCCCTTAAAGGCTTTTAGTTTCAATTA
>JALVUH010000163.1 GCA_027035735.1 Nautiliaceae bacterium | reverse complement strand
ATTGAGCTTTTGAGTGAGTGGGATTTATTTTAATTTTCCTATCTCTTTTAAAAATTCATCCATTTGATATTTAGCTCTATACTCTTCACTCATTAAATGAATGAGAATATCACCAAGGTCTATTAAAATCCAATCATCACTCTCATCTATACCTAAAAATTCTTCGCCTAAGGGTTTAAGATTTTTTTTGAGATGATCAAGTAAAGCTTGACCATGTTTATCTGCCATAGTAGTTGCTACTACTACATAATCTACAAAATAATTACTATCTTTTAGGTTATAATCCATTATATCAAGTGCTTTTTTTTCATCAAGTAGCTCTTTTATTTTTGCAATTCTGTCCATAAAACTCCTTTATTTCTTTTTCTATTTTTTTGGGTAAATATTTAAATTTACAATTTCTAATCTCTGTTGAGCTAATTGGTACATTAACATCAATTATCTTTTTTATATCATATTTTTTAAGTAAATTTTCATCAATTTCGCCTCTTTTAGCTACAATAAACTCAACTTTTTTTAAGATTTTATCAATATCTTTCCATTTATCAAGAGTTTTTAGATTATCGCTTCCTATTATGAAATATTTTGGTTTAAAATACTCTATAGTTTCTATTGAATAGACGGGGCGATTTTTTTTGATTTCAAAATCACTTATTTCTACATTATCAAAATCACTAAATACTTTTTTTAGCCACTCAAATCTAAGCTCTGGTGGAGCTGAAAAAGAATTTTTTAATGGATTTAGATAATTTGGGATTATAATAATTTTATCAATATCTTTATCTTTAAGTGCTTTTTTAACAATCTCAATATGTCCTAAATGAACTGGATCAAAACTTCCGCCAAATATTGCAATATTCATAATATAATTTTACTATAATTTCATCAAAAAGGTAGTATATGAAAATAGCGATTAATGGATTTGGAAGAATTGGAAGAAATGTAACAAGAGCTATTTTAAATAGAGATGATTTTGAGTTAGTTGCTATTAATGATATTATGGATATAGAGCTTGCAGCATATTTATTAAAAAACGATACTATAAGAGGAGTTTTTGAGGATGTAGAAATTTTGGATAAAGAATTTTTAAAAATTGCTAATCATTTTGTAAAATTTACAAACTATAAAACTCCACAAGAGTGTGATTTTAGTGAAGCAGATATAGTAATTGAAGCTACTGGTAAATTTTTAACTACTGAAGCAGTAAGAGGACATTTAAAAGGAAATGTCAAAAAAGTAATCCTCTCAGCCCCAGCAAATGATGATACTCCAACTTATGTTTTGGGAGTGAATCATAAAGAGTATAAGGGTGAGAGTATTATTTCTAATGCCTCTTGTACTACAAATGCTTTGGCTCCAATTATAATGATTTTGGATAAACATTTTGGAGTTGAGAGAGGTTTTATTACTACAATCCATGCATATACAATGGATCAAAAACTTCTTGATGCCCCAAATTATAGAGACATTAGACGTTCACGTGCAGCTGCTAGCAATATTATTCCAACTTTTACAGGTGCAGCAAAAGCTCTTTATAAAGTCCTTCCTAATATGAAAAATAGACTTGATGGAAAAAGTGTAAGAGTGCCTGTAAATAATGTTTCTTTAATAGATATAGTTGTGGATTTGGAAAAAGAAGTAGAAGCAAAAGATATAAATGAGTTATTTGAATTTTATTCGGATACACAATTAAAAGGAATTTTGGCAGTAGATAAAGATTATTTGGTAAGTTCTGATATTAATGGAAGAAGTGAAAGTAGTATTGTTGCTCTTGATTTGACTCAAACAAATGGCAAAATGGCTAAAATATTTACATGGTATGATAATGAATGGGGGTATTCAAATAGACTTCTTGATATGGCTAAATTTATTTTAGGTTAAAATGTTATAATTTTAAGATTAAATTAAAAAGGAGAAAAAATGAAAATAAATTCACCTAAAGATATAGATATAAAAAAAGGGAGTAAAATCTTTTTAAGATGTGATTTTAATGTGCCTTTAGATGAATTTGGGAATATTACAGATGATAGAAGAATAAGAATGGCTCTTCCTACTATAAAATATTTGCTTGATAATGAATGTAAAATTGTAATAGGTTCTCATCTTGGAAGACCAAAAGGGGAATTTAATGAGAAATATTCTCTCAAACCTGTTGCAAAAAGACTTTCTCATTTACTTGGTATGGAAATTACTTTGGCTAAAGATGTAGTAGGTCCTGATGCTAAAGAAAAAGCTAAAAATCTAAAAGAAGGAGAAATTTTACTTCTTGAAAATCTTAGATTTGATCCAAGAGAAACAAAAGATGATATAGAATTTGCAAAAGAACTTAGCGAATATGGAGAGTATTATATAAATGATGCATTTGGAGTAAGTCATAGAGCTCATGCAAGTGTTCATGCTATAGCTAAACTTTATGATGATTGTCATAAAGCCGCTGGATTTTTACTTCTTAAAGAAATCAATTTCTTTTATAAACTACTTAAAAATCCTGTAAGACCTTTTGTAGCAGTAGTAGGAGGTAGTAAAGTAAGTAGTAAATTGCAAGCTTTAATTAATCTTTTACCAAAAGTTGATAAAATGATTGTAGGTGGGGGTATGGCATTTACTTTCTTAAAAGCTCTTGGATATAGTGTTGGGAATTCTCTTGTGGAAGAAGATTTGATTGATGAAGCTAAAAAAATTATGGAAGAAGCTAAAAAACTTGGAGTTAAATTTTATTTGCCTGTAGATATTGTAGTGGCTGATAAATTTAGTGAAGATGCTATTGTTAAATATGTAACATATCAAGAAATTCCAGATGGATGGATGGGACTTGATATAGGGCCTGCGAGTGTTAGACTTTTTGGAGAGGTTTTATGGGATGCTCAAACAATTCTTTGGAATGGACCTATGGGTGTTTATGAGATGGATAAATTTTCTAGAGGGACTTTTAAAATTTCGCATGAAATTGCTAGAACTCATGGAATTAAAGTAGTAGGTGGAGGAGATACAGCAGATGCGGTAGCAAGAGCTGGTGATGCTGATGAAATGACTTTCATTTCAACTGGAGGAGGAGCTAGTTTAGAATTGCTTGAAGGTAAAAAACTTCCAGGAATAGAAGCTCTTGAAATTAGTGGAGATGTACAATGCAAATAGTAGCGGCAAATTTTAAAATGCACAAAACAAGAAAAGAGACAATTGAATATTTAAAAGAGCTTAAAAAAATAGATTTTGGAAGTGTTAAAGTAGCTGTTTTTCCTCCTTTTACTGCTCTTTTTGAAGATGAATTGATTGGAGCTCAAAATGCATATCCTGAAATCAATGGAGCTTTTACAGGTGAGATAGGACTTGAGCAATTAAGTGAATTTAATATAAAAAGGGTTTTAATAGGTCATAGTGAAAGAAGACATATAATAGGAGAATCTCAAGAATTTATAGCAAAAAAATTTGATTTTTATAAAAAACATAATTTTGAAATTTTTTATTGTATAGGCGAACCACTAGATATTAGAAAACAAGGTCTTAAAGCAGTAGTAGAATATTTGAAAACTCAATTTGTAGGAATTGATTTAAATTATGATAAACTTATAATTGCATATGAGCCTGTATGGGCAATTGGGACAGGCGTTAGTGCTAGTTTAGAAGAAATTAGAGAGACTCATTCTGAGATTAGAAAATTTACATCTAGACCAATTCTTTATGGAGGTAGTGTAAAGCTTCATAATATAAAAGATATTTTAGAAATAGAAAATGTAGATGGAGTGTTGGTTGGGAGTGCAAGTTTAGATGTTGAGGTGTTTAAAGAAATGATAAAGATTGCAAAGGATGAAAAATGATAATGAAAGATAAAAAAGGATTGATTGTAGGTGTAGCAAATAATCGCTCAATTGCATATGGTATTGCAAAAGCGTGTAAAGAACAAGGTGCCGATATTATTTTGACTTATCAAAATGATAAATTAAAAAAAAGAGTAGAAAAAGTTGCTGAGGAGCTTGATGTAAAGCATATATATCCTTTAGATGTTACAAATGAAGAAGAGTTAAAAAATCTAAAAGAATCAATTGAGAAAGATTATGGAAAAATTGATTTTTTAGTTCATTCAGTTGCTTTTGCTCCAAGAGAAGCTCTTGATGGTAAATTTATTGATACAAGTAAAGAAGCATTTAAAATCGCAATGGAGATAAGTGTATATTCTTTAATTGATTTAGTTAGAACAATTGAGCCAATTATGAATGATGGTGGAAGCATTCTAACTCTTACATATCTTGGAAGTCAAAGATATGTGCCTCATTATAATGTAATGGGTGTGGCAAAAGCAGCTCTTGAAGCAAGTGTTAGATATCTTGCAGTAGATTTAGGTGAGAGAAAAATTAGAATAAATGCTCTAAGTGCTGGACCTATCAAAACTCTTGCAGCAAGCGGTATTGGAGATTTTAGCGAGATTTTGAAATATAACGAAAAAAACTCGCCTCTTAGAAAAAATGTAACTATTGAAGAGGTAGGAAATTCTGCAATGTATTTATTGAGCGATCTCTCAAGTGGAGTTACAGCAGAAGTTCATTATGTAGATGCTGGATATAATATAATGGGAATGCCTTTGTATGAAAAATGAAACAAAAATTAAAAAATAACACAAAAAAAGCACTAAAGTATTTGATTTTTCAAAAAATTGACGATATAATATTGAGACAAAAATTATAAAAAGGAGAAGAAATGCTAAAAAAATTATCATTAGCAGCTTTAGTAGCAATGGGTAGTATGAGTCTTGCAAGTGCAACTCCATTAACTGAAGCAATTAAAAATGTAAATCTTAATGGTTTCATGAGAATTAGATATTATAATGAA
>JALVUH010000162.1 GCA_027035735.1 Nautiliaceae bacterium | reverse complement strand
ATGTTTTTTAAAGATATTCTTTTTGATACTATCTCATTAGTAACTATTTTAAATCCAATAGCAGCGGCAGCTATTATGCTTTCACTTGTTAAATATTCTGATATTCCAGAAGTTTCTAAAAGAACTTCTTTAAGTGTTTTTATAGCTTCTGTTATTACAATGTTTTTAGGTGGATGGATTTTGAAAATTTTTGGGATTAATATACCTTCAATAAAAGCAATAGGTGGGGTTGTTTTACTTATTATTGCTCTTAATATGGTTCAAGGTAAAGAAGTTGCTCCTACAAACTCTACAAAAGAGGAAAAAGCTGCAGCAAGTGAAAAAGATGATGTGGCTGTAATTCCTCTTGCAATACCTATACTTTTTGGACCTGGAGTTATTACTACTATAATTATTTTAAGCGAAAAATCAAAAAGTCTAATAGAAAAAGGTATTTTACTTACTGCTATTTTTTTATCTAGTTTAATTGTTTATTTTACATTGAGAAATGCAGCATATATTTCAAAATTTCTTGGAGTAAATGGACTTAAAATTACTACAAGACTTATGGGGCTTATAATAGGAGCGATTGCATTTTTATTTTTGATTGGTGGTATTAAATCATTATGGACTGGAGCTTAGATGCAAATTAAAAATTTACTTTTACTCTCAATTATTACGGGTATTGTTACTGGTATTGTAATTGTTATTTATGGAATTTTAACAGAATTTCTTAAATATATTTTATTTTTTGGTGATCCTATGGAGAGTATTTCAAAACTCCCTTTTTGGTATGTTTTATTAGTGCCTGTGTTTAGTATTTTAATTGTAAATTTTTTAATTACTAAAAGAGAAACGGTAAAAGAGTATGGAGTTGAAGAAATAGCAGAAGCTGTGGTTCAAAATAGAATGATTTTTGGTATTAAAGATTTGATTTTAAAAATAATTGCGTCTTCATTATCCCTTGCTAGTGGATTTGCAGTAGGAAATGAAGGGCCATCAGCTGCAATTGGAGCTATGATAGCCTCAAAACTTCATCCTATTTTTAAACTTCCAAAAGAGCTTATGAGAATAAGTATAAGTATAGGAGCTAGTAGTGGTATAGCGGCTATATTTGTTTCACCCGTTACAGGTATTATGTTTGCAATTGAAAATATCGCTTATAGTTTTGTAAGAGATTATGTGGGTTATTTGATAATTGCAGGGGCTTTAGCGTTTAGTGTTGCTTTATATTTTTTATCTCCTTTAGTTTTTCATTATTCTAGTGGTAAATTTTTAGAATATAGATATATTTTTGCTTCAATTCTTTTTATTCCTGTTATTACATTTTTTATTTATTTTTATTTAGGATTAAAAAATAGAGTATTATCAATTTTAAATTTTGAAATAAATGAGAAATTTTCAAAATATAAAAATTATATTTTTGCTATAACAGGAGGTCTCATTATAGGAGTTATTCTTTTAATATCTCCATTTGCCGCTTTTAGTGGACACGAAGTAGTTGATTATTTAATTAATGATAAATTTCATTTACCTTTTTCTCTTATTTTTATTGTTATAGTTTTAAGAATTGTAGCAACTGCTGTTTCTATTTATGCAAATGCTGTAGGAGGAATTTTTATTGCTTTGATGAGTATAGGAGCATTAGTTGGATATGGATTTGGGGAAGTTTTGGTTAAATATGGAATTCATATAGAGCCTTTTTATTTTGCTGCAATAGGAGCTGCTGTATTTATGGGGGTAAATATGAAATTACCTCTTACTGCGGTAGTATTGGCACTTGAGATTACATATGATTATAATGTAATTGTTCCTACTGCTATTATAGTTGTGATTGTGGGATATTTGGTTAGTTTGAATTTTACTATTCATAAATTACAGATAAGGATAAATAGTAAATGAAAAAGATATTAGTGTTTATATTTTTTGTATTTTTGTTTGCTGATAATAATTTAACTAAATTATTAAATCAGATACCAAAAAATTCTCCTGATTATACTCTTGGAGTAGCGATTGTTCAAAAAATAAAAACATTAAAACCAAAAAAAATAGTTTTTGACTCAAACATAACAAATCAATGGGATTATGAAAATAAATTTTTAGAGTTAATTGATTTTAAAAAAGAATTAATGATAATTCCAAATAAAATTGAAGATTTGCAAAATAGAATAGATTATTTGCAATCAAATAATACTCCTTTATCAAAACTACAAATAGAGTTTTATCAAAAAAAGTTATATCTTTTGAAAAATAAATTCAATTTTTTAAAATCTCATATAAAAGATTATGAAAAAGAACTTTTTAATAAATTATCAGATGTTAAATTTGATATAAATTTTGCAAATAAGCAGATTAAATATTGGAATAAGTTATTATTGCAAAAGAAAAGAGAATATGAAAAATTAAGAATTGATTTGCAAAAATGGGAAATTTTAAATAATAAAAAAAATATGCAAATCATAAAAAACTATATAAATATAAATTTAAATAAGCAAAAAGGTATTTATGAAAACTTAATAAAAAATTATTTAATTATTTGGTTTTATGAATTAAAAAATGAAGATAAAAATATTTTTAAATTAACTGAAAAAATAATAAATTTTGAAAAACATATAGATTCTTTAAAGGCTAACGCTTTAAATGAGGTTATGTTTGATTTTGAAAAATTTAAATTTGGTAATAAAATTTTTATTTATCAATCAAAAAATGAATTTAAAATTTTTTTAAATAAAGTAAAAAATTTTTTAAATTATCCTTTATTTAATATTTCCAATAAAACAATTACTCCTCTTGATTTTATCATAATGATTTTAATTCTTATTATAGGTTGGTTTATAGGCAAGTATTATAAAAAACTTATATATTCTTTAAGAGATAAATATGAAATTTCTTATTCTACTTCTACACTTCTTGCTAATATGGGTTATTATTTTATTTTAACAATTACTTTTTTGATTGCATTAAAAAGTGTAGGTCTCAATTTAAGTTCTTTAGCGATAATTGCAGGTGCTTTATCGGTAGGTATAGGTTTTGGTCTTCAAAATATTGTAAGTAATTTTGTAAGTGGAATTATATTGATGTTTGAAAAAAGTATAAAAGTGGGAGATTATATTCAAATAGATGAAAATACTAGAGGAGAAGTAATTGATATTTCTATGAGATCAACTATTATAAGAACAAATGATAATATTGATATTATTGTTCCAAATCAAGCTTTTATTCAAAATAATGTTATTAATTGGACTATGAAAGATGATATTGTAAGATTTAGAATTCCTTTTGGTGTTGCTTATGGAAGTAATATAGATAAAGTAGAAGAGGTGGTTTTAAATGCAATTACTAAATCTACCATTCCTTTTATAAAAGGAGGTAAGCTTTTTGATTCAAATGTAGAACCAAGAGTTGTTTTCATTGAGATGGGAGATAGTTCATTAAATTTTGAATTATTTATTTGGGTTAGGGGAGAATATGCCAAAAAACCTAAAAGAGTGATAAGCGAATTTTTAAAGGTTATTTATAATGGTCTAAATGAAGCCGGGATTGAAATTCCTTTTCCTCAGCAAGATTTACATATAAGAGATAGTATTCCTTTTGAGATTTATATTAAACAAGAAAATCAAAAAGAAAAAAAGCAAAATTTATCTGATAAAATTTATAAGATGTTTTAATTTAAAAAAATTATGGTATAATTCCATTGCCCCAGCCCTGTGCAAGGGTGGTAGGAGGCAACGCTTCAGGCCCGGAAGGGAGCAGAGCACCTCCTATCATCCTGTGCCGCAGGTTTCTGGGGTCTTTGTTAAATAATTCCCCTCTGACACTAATATAATACAATGTAATGATTAATATTTCAAAAAACTTGAGTGTTTTATTGACAATATTTTTGATATAAGATATAATTTTTAAAAAAGGAGGGGCAAATGGAACAATTTGTACAAGATTTTGAATTAAATATAGGTCATTTTAAAAAAGCTCTTGAGAAAGAGAGAAAAAAATTAGAAGAAATTGATAGTGAACTTGAACCTATTAAAAAAAGATTACAAGAAATTGAAGAAGAACTTTTGGCTATTAAAAGAGAAATAAAAGAAAATGAAGCAAGAATAAGAGATATTAAAAATCATCTAAAAAGAATTGAAATGAAAACTCTTGAAGCAGAGACTGATAGAGAAATAGAAATGCTTGAAAGAGATAGAAAAAGGCTTGTAGAAGAGCTTAATCAAAGAAAAGCAAGAATTGTTGAGCTTAAAGAAAAATATCAAAATTTAGTAATAGAAGAAAATGATTTAATGAAAAAAGAGTTTGAGTTAGAAGAGAAAAGAAAACTTCACGAAGAGAGAATTCAAAAATATCTAAGACATATTGAACATGTGTTAAAATCAATTCAAAAAGAGATAGATGCTTATAGAAGCCTTAGCTAATATAGTTTTTGGCTTCTTTTGGACTTACTTTTATAATTCTCTCATCAATTAAAGGAACTCCAATAGTAAAATTATAAACTGCTTGAAGTTTAGAATTTAAAATCTCTTCATTTATCAAATCATCAAAAAAACATCCAATTCCACAACCTCTAATACCTTTAGCTTCTGCTTCAAGATATAAGATATGACCTATCATACCAGCTTCTTCAAGAGTTAATTTATAATGATAATTTTTTGTAATTTTTTCAAAATCAGCTACAAATGAAAAAGAGACACTGCTAAATTTTCCAAGGTCTTGTGTGCAATTTATAAATTTGCTAGCTTCGCTAAAGTCTCCTTTTTCAATTAGAAATAGTCTATCTTCTATTTGAGTAAAATTGTGTTTTAAAAGATTATTTCTTGAATAGTAATAAATTCCACTCTCAAGTCCATTTACTCTATTTACAAATAAAACTATGTCAATATTGTTGAA
>JALVUH010000161.1 GCA_027035735.1 Nautiliaceae bacterium | reverse complement strand
AATTTTTAGATGAGATAGCTGAGTGTATTGAACTTGGAATAAAGGCAGTTATACTTTTTGGTATTCCAAAACTAAAAGATTCTTGTGGAAGTGATGCTCTTGATGAAGAAGGGCTAATTGCAAGAAGCGTAAGAGCTGCAAAAGAGGCTTTTGGTGATAAAATAGCTATTATTACTGATTTATGTTTTTGTGAATTTACAGACCATGGACATTGTGGAATTATAAATCCAAAATTAAAAACAGTTGATAATGAAGCAACTCTTGAAATTAGTGCAAAACAAGCCCTAATTCACGCAAAAGCTGGTGCTGATATGATAGCACCAAGTGGAATGATGGATAATATTATTGAAACACTTAGAAATGCACTTGATAGCAATGGATTTTCTCATATTCCTATTATGAGCTATTCTACTAAATTTGCTTCAAGTTTTTATGGTCCATTTAGGGATGCAGCTGAGAGTGCACCTGTTGCAAATGAATATTTGCCAAAAGATAGAAAAACTTATCAAATGGATATTGCAAATTCTAGAGAAGCATTGCTTGAGAGTCTTATAGATGAAGCAGAGGGTGCTGACATACTTATGGTGAAACCAGCACTTGCATTTATGGATATAATAAAAACAATAAAAGAAAATACTCTAAAACCTCTTTGTGTTTATAATGTAAGTGGAGAATATTCTATGGTAAAAGCAGCAAGTATGAACGGCTGGATGAATTATGAGAGTTTAATGATGGAGATATTAACATCATTTAAAAGAGCAGGTGCTGATATGATTATTAGTTATCATTCTAAAGACGCGGCAAAACTTTTATAGTTTGGTATAATTAAAATAAAAAAGGGTTTAAATGAAACTAACAATAGCAACTCGTGGTAGTAAACTTGCTTTGTGGCAGGCTGAATGGGTAAAAAAAAGACTAGAGAATTTAGGGCATGAAGTAGAGCTCAAAATAGTAACTACAACAGGAGATAAAATACTTGACAAACCTCTTGCTGAAATTGGTGGAAAAGGACTTTTTATAAAAGAAGTAGAAGAAACACTTTTAAAAGGAGAAGCTCAGATTGCTGTGCATTCACTAAAAGATTTTCCAACTCAGTATGATAAAGAACATTTCTCACTTGCTGCAATTCCAAAAAGAGAAGCGGTAGAAGATATATTTTTGTCTGAAGCATTTGAAACATTAGCTGAACTTCCTCATAATGCAGTAGTAGGTACAAGTTCAATTAGACGTGCAATGCAGCTTAAAGCTTTTAGAGATGATTTGGTGATTACAGATTTAAGAGGAAATGTTGATACTAGAATTAGAAAATTAAAAGAAGGAAAATATGATGCAATTATTTTAGCTTATGCCGGGGTTAAAAGACTTAATATGTTAAAAGAAGTAAATTATTATGAAGTTCTTGATACTGATATTATAATTCCAGCAATGGGACAGGGAGCTTTGGGAATTGAGACAATCAATGATGAAGAAATTATTAATGCTGTAAAACCTATTAATGACTTAAGAACTCAAGTAGAAGTGACAATTGAGAGAGATTTTGTAGATGAGCTTAATCTTGGATGTCATGCACCTGTTGGAGTAAATGCAAAAATTATGGTTGATGATTCTATTAAGATAAAAGCTGCACTTTTAAAAGATGATAAATTAGTAAAAAAAGAGATGGTAGTTGCATTTGATGAGTGGCAAAATGCAGGGAGAGAATTTGCAAGGGAATTTAAATGAGTGGAATTGATTTTAAAAAATTAGCTAAATTTTCTCGTCATGCGCCAAGATATACTTCATATCCCACAGCTGTAGAATTTAAGGATTTAACACCTGAAGATATTATCCCTTTTTTACAAAATTCTACTAAGCCTCTTAGTCTTTATTTTCATCTTCCTTTTTGTAGAAGTGCATGCTATTTTTGTGGATGTAATGTAGTTTATACTTCTAAAGCTGATAAGAGAAGAAGATATATTGATTATTTAAAAAAAGAGCTTGAAATTTTATCTAAATATCTTGATACAAATAGACTTGTAAGACAGCTTCATTTTGGAGGAGGAACACCTACATTTTTTACTCCTAAAGAACTTGAAGAAATTTATGAGCTTATCTATTCATATTTTAAAAATTTTGAAGAAGATGCTGAGATTAGTGTAGAGATTGACCCAAGATTTTTTTCTAAAGAGCATATGGATGTAATGAAAAAGTATGGAGTTAATAGAATTAGTTTTGGAGTTCAAGATTTTAATGAAGAGACTCAAAAAGCAGTTAATAGAATTCAACCATTTGATTTGACAAAAGAAGCGGTTGATATAGCAAGAAGTGCTGGAATTAATTCAATAAATATAGATTTAATTTATGGACTTCCTTTTCAAACGCTTGAGAGTTTTAAAAAAACACTTGAACTTGTAAAAAAGCTTAATCCTGATAGAGTTGCTGTATTTAATTATGCTCATGTGCCTTGGCTTAAAAAAGGAATGAGAAAAATTGATGAGACTACTCTGCCAACTCCAGAAGAGAAACTTAAAATTTTTAAATATGTAATAGATTTTTTTGAAAATAATGGTTATAAAATGGTGGGGATGGATCACTTTGCAAAACCTGAAGATGAACTATTTAGAGCAATTGAAAAAGGTGAACTTCATAGAAACTTTCAAGGTTATACTACAAAAGGTGGAGCTGATTTAATAGGAATTGGGCTAACTTCAATAAGTGAAACTGATGATGCTTATTTTCAAAATTATAAAGATTTGAAAAATTATGAAATGGCAATAGATGAAGGAAAACTTCCTACATTTAGAGGAGTGATTTTAAATGAAGAAGATAAAATTAGAAAATATATCATAATGGAGATGATGGCAAACTTTAGTTTTGATATTAAAAGATTTGAAGAAAAGTTTGGTGTTAATTTTAAAGAAAAATTTAAAAATGAATTAAATGAACTTCAAGAGTTTGTAGATGAAGGGCTTGTAGAAATAGATGAAAATAAGATAAAAGTAAATAAAACAGGAAGTTTGCTTATTAGAAATATAGTATTGCCGTTTGATGAATATTTCAAAAAAATGAAAAATCAAAAAGTTTTCTCAAAATCTGTATAAGGAAATACAATGAAAATATCAATAGGAAACCTCCCTTTAAAAAACATTGAAGCGGATATTTTTTTACATCCTGTAAAATATAAAGATTCAATAACTTATGAACCAATGGCAGAAGAAGCAGTAATTGCTTTAATTGCTAAACATTTTACTTATGATAAAGTTCCTGATATAGTTAAAGAGTATTTTGATGAAATGGATGATGGATATTTGATGAGTGAAAGTAATTTTGATGAATTTGATTTAGAAAAACTTGAAGTTGGTAAAATCATAATAGGTAAAGACATTCATCTTCATCCAAAAGTAGAAAATATTAAAAGATTTTTAGCACTTCTTAGAGATTATGGAGGGTTTGAGATTGAAGGGATAAAACTTCCAAAATGGTTTAAGCCAAGTGATCCTATATTAGAAGAGATACTTGAGACTGAAAAAAGTTATGAATATCATTTAGAAGAAATAGATGAACTTCCAAGTTTTGATGGAAGTGTAGTTTATGCTTGTGAGGATTTTTATGTGGTAAAAGAAGATGAACTTTTATGTTCACATCAATTTGTTATAGCAAATAAAATAAAATCTTTAACTGTTAAAGTTAATGGAGAGATAAAACATATAAAAAAAATACCTGAACTTAAAGGCACTTTTGGTATAATATTTAAAAAAGTTGATGAATATCCATTTTTGAGGGTTAAAATAGAAAATATTTAGGAGAATTTATTAGTTTTAATCTTCCTGATTCAGATTATGTAAAGTGGGAAAGTGATTGTGAGTTAATTGAAGGGTAGCCCTTATTTTGAGAAGGTTTAAATTAGATAAAAATATGATAAAGATTTTAAATTTGATTTATGTGAAATTGAAATAAATTTTGGTAAAATATTTAAAAAAAGGAGGGGTTAATGGCAAGAGTATGTGTACCTTTGGCAAATGGATTTGAAGAAATTGAAGCAACATCTTTAATTGATGTAATGAGAAGAGGTGGGCTTGATGTAATCGTTGCTGGAGTTGGAGGAGATGTTATTTATGGAGCTCATAATATAAGAGTTATTCCAGATACAAAAATAGAGCTTGTAAATGCAGATGAGCTTGATTTGGTAGTTCTTCCAGGAGGTCTGCCAGGAGCAATTAACTTAGCAAATGATGAGCATGTTCAAAAATTGCTTAAAGAAATGGATGAAAAAGGAAAATATGTAGGTGCAATTTGTGCGGCTCCATATGCTCTAAAAACTGCAGGGGTACTTAAAGACAAATATACAGCATATCCTGGATGGGAAGGTAATATCAGAAAAGAAGGATATGTAAGCGATGCAAAGGTTGTTGAAGATAAAAATGTATTAACTAGCAAAGGTCCTGGAACTGCGATTTGTTTTGGACTTGAGATAGTTAGAAAATTTGCAGGTGAGGAAGTTTATAAACAACTTAAAGAAGGACTTTTAGCAGATTACTGCTAAGTCCTTTAAGGAGTAAAAAATGAGAGGTTTGCAAGCACTTGAATGTTTTTTGGAAAATTGGCAGGGAAAGATTAAAGAATTTGATGAGGTTGAAGAATTTGAGGCAATGGTAGAATATGCTTTAGGTAATGATATAAGAATTACAAATACAAAAGTTGTAATTGAGAAATTTTTTGATAAAAGAATTAGATTTGAAGATTTGATTTTTGAAGATTTAAAAACTTGTTTTTTACCAGAAGAAGTTGAGTATGACCCATTTACAGGTAATCTTTATATAGATAGACATCTATACAAAATCAAAATAGCTCCTAAAATTTGTTAGGGGCTATTCTTCAAGTTCTAAACTCATTAAATACATATCTTCTCCATCTATTATTTTTAAATTTCCACTTTGACATTTAGGGCATAGATATTCATCTTTACTAAGCTCTCCTTCAAATCCACACTCTTGACATTTAATGACTACTGGTTGTATTTTCATAATAAATTCTGCATCTTCACAAATTGTTCCTTCTTTAAATGTATCAAATGCTGTTTTTAAAAGCTCTGGTTCTACTCCGCTTAATACTCCTATTTTAATTTCAAGTTTTGTTACTTTTTTTGCGTTATGTTTTGCTGCGTGTTCTTCTGCTAAATGAAGTAAAGAATCAACTATAGAAAATTCATGCATTGATTAACCTTTTTTTGAAATTATAATATAATAATAAAAAAAGGTTTTTAATGAGCAAAGAAGAAAAAAAGTTAGAAATCATGAAAACTGCTTTAAATCTTTTTGCAAAAAATGGATTTTATAATACTACAATAGCCGATATTGCAAGAGAGATGGGGATGAGTGTAGGAAATATGTATAATTATTTTCCTTCAAAAGAATCTCTTGCAAAAGAACTTTTGATTTATACTTCTAAACTTTTTGGAGAAGAACTAAAAAAAATAAATGAAATGGATATCTCTTCTAAAGAAAAAATAAAAAAGATAGTAGAGCTTTATTTTAAGATGGCAAAAGAAGAGCCTGAACTTGTAGATTATTTTATGAGGGTATATCTCTCAAACAAAGAGATTTTTGCTAATGGATGTGAGGGAATGCTTTGTGTAAGTGCATTTGTAACCGAAATTATGATATTTTTTGAAGAGGGTGTTAGAAGAAAAGAACTTAAAAATCAAGATTTTTTTGCGGCTTTTGGATTGTTTATGGGATATTTGGGAGGACTTGTATTTTTGTTTAGAGAAGGAATTTTGGGAAAAGATATAGAAGAATATACAAATTCTGTAAGTGAAAATATATACAATGCACTCAAAATCTAAAGTAATCTGGATTGATGGAGTAAGTTGTTATGGATGTTCTCATTCATTTTATAATTATCCTGAAATTAAAGAACTTTTAGAAAAAATAGAGCTTATTTATCATCCTCTTTTACCTTCAAATGAATTTAAATTTCAAAGATGTGATATTTTAATTATTGAAGGGGCAATTAAAAATAATTTTTTAAGATTAGATTTTGATTTAATTGAATTAATTTCAAAACTAATAAATCTTTCAAAAAAAATTATTTTAATTGGAACTTGTAGTGTTTATGGTGGTATTTTTGGAGAAGGAGTTTTGTTTAATAAAGAAAATAAGGGTAAATTTTTTAAATATAAAGATAAAATAATTTCAATTCCTGGTTGTCCTCCTCATCCTGAATGGATTGCTTATGCTATTGAGATGATTTTAAACAAAAAAAGATTAATTCTTGATAAAGAGAATAGACCAAAAGAAATTTTTAGTTATACATCTCATATGGGATGCGTAAGAAATGAATATTTTGAGTGGAAAATTGATGCAAAAAATTTTGGAGAAAAAGAGGGTTGTCTTTTTTATGAACAGGGATGTCAAGGGCCTTATACTCATAGTAGCTGTAATAAAATTTTGTGGAATGAAGTAAATTCAAAGCCAAGAGCTGGAACTCCTTGTTTTGGATGTACTGAAAAAACTTTTCCTAAGAAAAATTTATTTAAAACGGAAACTTTTATGGGAATTCCTGCAAATATTCCTTTAGGAGTTTCTAAAAGAGCTTATTTAACACTTGCAGGAGTTGCAAAAAGTCTTAAAAATGAAAGACTTGAGAGGAAACTTATAGATGATAGTGAATAAAAAAATAATAACAAAAATTGAGGGAGAGGCTACTTTAAAATTGTATAAAAAAAATGAAATTATTGAATTTGCTCAAATAGAATTTTGGCAATATAGAGGGATAGAGGAATTTTTAAAAAATAGGCACTATTTAGATGCGTGTGTAATTAATCCTAGAGTTTGTGGTATATGTGGACATTCCCATCTTATAGCTACAGCAAAAGCAATAGAAGATGCTCTTAATATTGAGATAACAGAAAAAGCAAAAATTTTAAGAGAAATAACTTTAGGACTTGAAATCATTCAAAATCATATCAAATGGTTTTATTTGACTTTGTATCCTACTATAAAAAAAATAGATTTTTTTAAAGCTTTTGAATTTTCCAAAGAAATTGCAAAAATTATAGCTATAATTGCCGGGCAATTTCCTCATAATTCTTACGCAATTCCTGGAGGTGTTACTTGTGATTTAACAAATCTTGATATTTTAAAAATTAAAAATTCGTTAAAAAAGATGTTTGATAAATATCAAAATGTTATAGATATCAAAGGAGATTCAAAAGATTTAGAAAATTTATTTAATGGTATTTCAAAAGAATTAGGAAAAAGTATAAATAAATTTTTGGTTTTAGGGGATAATTTATATTTTAAATCAAATGGAGATGTTGAATTTGTAAAAGAAGAACAATCAATTTCTTTTAATAAAAATGTGCTTTATAAAGATGAATTTGTAGAAGTAGGACCTCTTGCTAGGAATTTAAATAATAAACTAATAAAAGTAATTTATAATTCTTATAAAGACAGTATTTATACAAGAATTTTTGCAAGAATTTATGAAGTTAATTTGATATTTAAATATCTTTTAAAAATAATTGATGAAATCAATATAAATGAAAAAAGTTATATTAAACCTAAAAATTGTTCTGGAACAGGTATAGGAATAGTTGAAGCTCCAAGAGGAAGTCTTATTCATAAAGTAGAAATAGAAAATGAAAAAATTAAAAATTACGAAATTATTGTTCCAACTCAATTTAATCTCTCAAATGGAACTAAGAATAAACCTTCTGCAGCTCAAGCTTCTTTAATGAATGAAAATGAAAAATTTGCAGATTTTATTTTTAAATGTTTTGATATTTGTGCTATTTGTGTGAGTCATTAGAAAAATTTTGAAATTAATTTTTATTTAATCTTGAAAATAAGATTTATTTTAGTATATAATATGAATTGAATTAATCTTCATTTAAGGGGAATGACATGTTGGATGTAAAAAAAGTAAAACAAAGGATTGAAGAACTTAGAAAACTTCCTGGAATTGCTTCTAAACCACTCTCAGAAGTTTTAGAAGAAAATGGTTTTACAAGAAGGGATTTTTTAAAATGGGCAGGAACAATGGCTGTAGCTTTAGGGCTTCCAGCATCATTTGCTCCAGTGATTGCAGAAGCTGCTGAAGTTAGCGATAGATTGCCTGTTATTTGGCTTCATTTAGCTGAATGTACAGGTTGTAGTGAAAGTTTACTTAGAACTGCTTCTCCTACAATAGATACATTAATTTTCAATTATATTAATTTAGAATATCATGATACTATTATGGCAGCTGCTGGTTGGCAAGCTGAAGAAAATTATGAAGAAGCTGTTAAAAAATATAAAGGTAGATATATCCTTTGTGTAGAAGGAGCTGCACCTACAAAAGATAATGGAGACTTTTTAACAATTGGACCAGAAGCAGAAACAGGTCTTCATAAATTAAAAAGAGCTGCAAAAGATGCAGCAGCAATTATTGCAGTTGGAGCTTGTAGTTCATTTGGTGGTATTCAAGCTGCATATCCAAATCCTACAGGAGCAGTTGGAATTTATAAAGTTTTAGATAAAATGGTAGTTAATGTTCCAGGATGTCCTCCAAGTGATAGAAATATTGTTGGAACAATTATGTATGTAATTCTTTATGGACAACTTCCAGCAGTTGATAATTTCAATAGACCAAAATTTGCTTATGGAATGAGAATTCATGATTTATGTGAAAGAAGAGGTCACTTTGATGCTGGTGAATTTGTAGAAGAATTTGGTTCTCAAGAAGCAATGAATGGATTTTGTTTGTATAAAATGGGATGTAAAGGTCCTTATACATTCAATAACTGCTCAAGAGAGAGATTTAATCAACATACATCTTGGCCAGTTCAAGCAGGACATGGATGTATTGGATGTAGTGAACCAGATTTTTGGGATTCAATGGCACCTTATGAAGAGCCACTTGCAAATCATAAATTTGAATCAGTTAGCGCAGATGCTACAGCAGATAAAGTAGGAATTACTATTTTAACAATTGCAGGTGTAGCAATCGCAGCTCATGCAGCAATTAGTGCAATTAAAAATCCTAAGGAGTAATAGATGGCAAAAAGAGTAGTAGTAGACCCAATAACAAGAATTGAAGGGCATTTAAGAGTTGAAGTAGTACTTGATGAAAATAATGTTATTAAAGATGCTTATTCTAGTTCAACTTTATTTAGAGGAATTGAAATTATTTTAAAAGGTAGAGACCCTAGAGATGCTGGATTTATGACACAAAGAATTTGTGGTGTTTGTACTTATTCTCACTATAGAGCAGGTATTGTAGCAGTTGAAAATGCTTTAGGAATCAAACCTCCTTTAAATGCAGAATTAGTAAGAACTTTATTAAATATGGCACTATTTTATCATGACCATATCGTTCATTTTTATCAATTACATGGATTAGATTGGATAGATATTATTAGTGCGCTTAAAGCAGATCCTAAAAAAGCAAGTGATTTGGCATTTAAATATGTTCCAAAAGGGTATGAGCCAATAGCAACTGGTGCAGATGAGTTAGCAGAAGTTCAAAAAAGAGTAAAAGCATTTGCAGAAAGAGGAGATTTAGGTCCATTTAAAAATGGATATTGGGGTCATCCTACAATGAGATTTACACCTGAGCAAAACTTAATTGGTTTAAGTCATTATTTAAAAACACTTGAAATTCAAAGAACAGCAGCTCAAATGATGGCAATTTTTGGTGGTAAAAACCCACATCCACAAAGTCTTACAGTTGGTGGTGTTACTTGTATTATGGATTTACAAGACCCAGCTAGACTTGCTGAATATTTAACTAAATTTAAAGAACTTGCTGATTATACAAATAGAGCTTATTATGCTGATATTGTAATGGCAGCTGAAGCTTATAGAAATGAGCCAAGTGTAACTCAAAAAAATAACCTTGGTAATTATATTACTTATAAAACAATGCAAACAGGTGCTAATTCTTGGTTATTTGATGCATGTGGATATATTAAAGATTTTGACCTTGGTAAATATTATGAAATTGATGAAATGAAAATTGAAGAAGATGTTACTCACTCTTGGTATAAAGATACAGGATTCTTACAACCATATAATGGTAAAACTATTCCTGAATATACTGGATTTGTTGATGGTGAAAGTATTAATGGTGAAGGAAAAGTTGTTCCAACTAAAGTTGTTAATCCAGAAGGTAAATATTCTTGGATTAAATCTCCAAGATATGATAAAACACCTATGGAAGTTGGTCCGCTTGCTTGTATGGTTGTTAACTATGCAAAAGGAAATGAAAAAGTTAGAAAAGTTGTGGATGAATTTTTAGCTCAAACAGGTCTTCCAGTAGAAGCATTATTTACAACACTTGGAAGAACTGCAGGAAGAATGCTTCAAACAAAAACTATTGCAGATTATGGTATTGAAGCATTTAATAATTTAGTAGAAAACTTAAAAGTTGATCAAAGTACTGTAGCACCTTATGTAATTGATGAAAATAAAGAATACAAAGGTAGATATATTGGTGATGTTCCAAGAGGAATGTTAAGTCATTGGTGTAGAATTAAAAATGGAAAAATTGAAAACTGGCAAGCAGTAGTTCCTTCTACTTGGAATGGAGGACCAAGAGATATGAATGGTAAAAAAGGTCCATATGAAGCTAATTTAATTGGTATGAAATTAGCTGACCCAACAAAACCACTTGAAATTATTAGAAATATTCACAGTTATGACCCTTGTATTGCTTGTGCTGTGCATGTAATGGATGTAAAAGGTAAAAAACTTGGTGAATTCAGAGTAGACCCATTATATGGGGCTTGCTAAGGAGGCAAAAATGAAATTTTTAAAAGTATTGGGACAATATCTTGGCGGAATTGAATTTTCCGCTGGATATAGATGGCAACACTGGATAAGAGCAATTTCTATTTTTGCTCTTGTTGCTACTGGATTTTATATTGCAAATCCTTTTATTATACATGGGACTCCATCAGCAACTCCTACAAGATTTTTACAAGCTGATATAAGAGAGTGGCATATTATTTTTGGATTTGCTTTAATTGGTGCAGTTTTATATAAAACAATCTATTTTTTCTTTTTCCCAGAAGGAAAATATGAAAGAAAATCAATTGTAGATGCATTTAATATTAAATTGGCATTACAACAAATTGGTTATTATCTTTTAATTTCAAAACACCCTCATACAAAAGGTGTTTATAATCCATTACAATTTTGGGCATATTTTACTTTATACATTTTATTTTATGGCATTATATTTACAGGACTTGCATTATATGCAGAAGTTTATCATCAAGGCCTTGGAGGACTTTTGTATCCATTTGCTAAATGGGTAGAAAGTATTTGTGGTGGACTTGCTTATGTTAGACTTTGGCATCATATTTTTATGTGGTTGATTATCATTATTGTTTTTGTTCATATTTATATGGCTGTATATAATGCAGTATTTGGTAAAAATGGTGGAATGGATGCAATTTTCTCTGGTATGAAATGGGAAAAAGAAGAACATTAATTTCTCTTCCCTTTTTTGGGAAGTGAAAAGAGTAAAGTTAATATCTTTAATTTTCCTCTTTTCACTTAAATTATCCAAAATAAAGGTTGTTAATGAAAATTTTAGTATTAGGTATAGGAAATATATTGTTTGGAGATGAAGGTATAGGGGTTCATCTTATAAATTATTTGGATGAAAAATATGAATTTAAAGGTCATCAAGTAGATTTGATTGATGGAGGAACTTTAGCTCATAGACTTATTCCTATAATAGTGGAATATGATAAGGTTTTTATATTTGATACTGTAGATGTGGATGATGCTAATATAGGAGATATATATTTTTTTGATTTTTTGGAAGTGCCTGAATGTATAAGTTGGCAAGGTAGTGCTCATGAAGTTGAAATGCTTCAAACTCTTGAAATGATACATTTAATGGGAGATTTACCAGAGACAAAAATTATAGGAGTTGTACCTTATGTAATTGGAGAGGATACTACTTTTACTATTACTGAACCTGTCCAAAAAGCTAGTAAATTAATGGAAAAAATATTAATTAATGAACTTACTAAACTTGGAGTTGAATGTAAAGTTAAAAATCCTGATGTTGATATTCAAGAAATTGCTAGAATTTCATATAAAAAAGGTGTTCCTGAAGAAGCATTAAGAGGTTGTGTGATAGGAGAGAATCAATGATATTAAAGTTTATTTTTAGATTGGACTCAAACAATGGTGTAATAGAAAAAATTTTAATGAGAAATGCAAATAATATAAAATTAGGACTTAGTAGAGATAATGAAAATTTGTATGCATATGTGGAAGGAAGTGAAGAAGAGATTGAAAGTTTTTCTAAAAAAATTTCAACAGAACTTCCTTTATCAATTTTTTTAAAATCTTTGAGTGCTGAAGTAGTAGATGAATTTAAAGATGATTTAGATAGGAATTTTCCAAAAATATCACTTCCTCCTTGTCCTAAATGTCTTAGAGAAGTAAAAGATAACGAAAATGAGCATTATTTTGATATTTTTCATCATTGTGAAGTATGTGGATATGATGCTAAAGGTGATTGGGTTGAGAAAGATAAGAGAAGAGAATTTTTTGAAAATTTGGCAGAAAAGCTAAAAAATGAAAATATTTTTATTCAAACAATGAATGGAAGTTTTGAAGTTAGTAAAAATTTAGAAGATGTAGATTTTATAATGGCAAAAGATTTAGCGGCAATTGCTAAATATTTTATGTCTTTTGAAGGAGATGCAAAAGCTCTTGCAAGTATAGAAAAGCCTTTTGTAAAACTTAAAACTAATCTTGAATTTAAAAAAACTTATGGTTTATCAACTCCTGCTTTTTATGTGAAACTTCCTGATTGTATGGTAACTGAGCTTTTATTTGAGGTAGTGGATTTTCCACTTTTAGGATTCAAAAAAAGCGATAATACAAAAGATTTGAATTTTGAAGTAAAAACACAAAAGCCTCTTTTTGCAGTAGTGACTGATTCAAAACATAAAGATATTTTAATTGAAAAAGGAGATAGAAGTATTATTCCAAAGTTTGAAAAAGATATAAAACAAGAGGGGAAATATAAAGAATATGGATATAAAAATGGGGTAATAGATAGATTAGAAAATTTAGGAGAAATTAATTCAAAAGAGACTTCTCCTGTTTTTAGTGGATTTTATGGAGTTTTAGAGCAATGGGAGCTTAAAGATAAAAATATTATGGGATTTTGTTTTTATGAAGAAGAAAATAAAATTTTGATTAATTCTCCTAAATTTGGTCTTATTGAATATATTGATTTTAAATTTGGATTTAATAACTTTGAAGAGATATTTGCAGAAATTTCTATAATGAATGATACAGGAAAAAAATTAATTAAAAATTTTAAAGAAAAAAGAGCAGATTTATTTGAAAATGCATTAAAATCTGATATTACTTCTGATAAAAAAGGAATTTATTATTTGTGGGGACTTATAGGAATAGTTCTTGGAATGGGTAAAAATATTGATGAAGGATTTGAGGCTATACTTAAATATTCAAGCGAAGCTATGACAAAAAAAGGTCCTAGAATTGATTATAAAATGACTCAAAATAATTTAAATCCTCTGTGGGCTATAAGAACTGCTATGAGTTTTAATTTGGCTGGAGTAGATAATTATCTTTTAAGTTATGGAGTAGTTGAGAGTTTTGCAGAATTTTTATCAAATCAGTATGAAACTTTTAATAGAGATCATGATTTAAATGGAGCTATAATAGTAGGAGATTTGTTTAGAGGTGAGTTTTTGAATAAAATTTATAGTTATATTGATAAAAATTACAAAGTTTTTACTCCAAAAGCTTTACAAATAAGCGGAGCAGTAGAAGCATTTGGAAATGCTATAATAAATAAGAATTTAAATAATAGCTAATTTTTTTTAGCTATTATCATTGAAGTAGGAGATAAAGCAAAATTTTTTGCTTCTAAAATTTCAAATTTACTAAGTTTTTTACATAGTTCATTTAAGGTGTAAAATTTTTGAATAGATTTTGGTAGATATTCATAAGCTTCTTTATTTCCACTTATAATACTTCCTATTTTTGGCAAAATTTTATTAGAATAAAAATCTATACAATTTCTAATTGTAGATTTTTTTTCAGGTTTTGTAAATTCAAGTATAAGTAAAATACCATCTTTTTTAAGAACTCTATAGAATTCATCTATTGCTTTATCTATTTCTACTACATTTCTTATTCCAAAAGAGATACTTAAACAATCAAAACTTTCATTTTCAAATGGTAAGTCTTGAGCAAAACCTTGATAAAAGTTAATTTCTGGAAATCTTTTTTTTGCAACTTCAAGCATTCCTTTGCTTGGGTCAAGTCCTATTATGTTATTAGTATATTTTTTCCAAATATCTATCATATCTCCACTGCCACATGCCACATCTAAAACTTTTGGATTTTCTTTGGAATATTTTAATACTTCTTTAATTGCTTTTTCTCTCCATATTTTATCACTACCAAAACTTACAATTCTATTTACCATATCATAACTACTAGCTATTTCATCAAACATCTTTACAATTTTCTCTTGCATTAACAAATCCTTGGCAATAACTCGCCTTTTGGCAAGTCAATATATCTTTTAGAACCATAAGCTGTTTTTAAAATAACTCTATTTCCTTCAGTTGCTTCTCCTATAATAGAAGCATTTTTATTAAATTGTTTTAGAATATCTTCTGCTTTTTTAGCATCATCTGGAGATACTGCAAGAATAAATGTTCCTTCATTGGCCAAATCCATTGGTTCAAATCCAAAAATTTCACAAAGTCCACTCACTTCATCGCTAATTGGAATTTTTTCTTCTTCTATTTCAATTGCTATATTGCTAGCTTCACTCCATTCATTCAATACCGCACTAAGTCCGCCTCTTGTTGCATCGCGCATAGCTTTTATTTCAATTCCTGCATCAATTAATGCTTTAACTTCATCCCATAAAACTTTACAATCACTCTCTATCTCAGTATCTACTCCAAATCTTTTAGCAAGTACCACACTTCCATGTCTTCCTATATCACGACTTACTATAATTTTATCTTTTGGTTTTATATTATGAGCACTTATATTTTCTTTAATGATTTTTCCAATACCACTTGTATTTATAAAAATTTTGTCTACGCTTCCAGTTGGGACTACTTTTGTATCTCCACATACTATTTTTGCATCAACTTTTTGTAATTCATTTTTAATAGAATTAACAATTTTTTCTAAATCACTAAAAGAGAGTCCTTCTTCAATTATAAATGAAATACTTAAAAACTCTGGCTTTGCTCCCATCATTGCTAAATCATTACAAGTCCCAGCAATAGAAAGTTTACCTATATCTCCACCGTTAAAAAATATAGGGTCAATTGTAAATGAATCTGTTGTAAAAGCTGTTTTCCCATTTAAACTAACTACCGCGGCATCTTCAGCTTTTAATAAAATATCATTTTTAAAATTTTCATAAAAAAGATTTTTAATGAGTTTATTTGTCTCTTCTCCGCCACCACCATAAGCTAAAGTTATTTTCATTTTTTATCTCCCATATCTATAATAAGCATTACAAGCTCCTTCATCACTAACCATACAACTTCCAAGAGGATTGCTTGGAGTGCAAGCAGTTGCAAATACTTTGCAATCTTTTGGAGTCTTTAAGCCTTTTAAAATTTCTCCACAAATACATAATTTATGGTCATCAATTGGTTCATTTGGCAATATATCAGCCCAAACTTTTTCTGCATCAAATTCGCTGTATTCATCTTTTAATTTTAAAGCAGATTTAGGAATATCTCCAAGTCCTCTCCATCTAAAAGTGTCTCTAACTTCCATAAACTCTTCAATCATTTTTTGAGCTAGCGTATTTCCTTCATAAGTTGTAGCTCTTTTATATTGGATTTCTACTTCACATCTTCCTTCATTTTTTTGTTTTAAAAGCATTAAAATACTCTCCATCACATCAACAGGTTCAAACCCCGCTACAACCACAGGAGTATTGTAATCTTTTACTAAAAATTCATACGCTTTTGCTCCAATTATTACACTTACATGACTTGGTCCTATAAATGCATTAATTTTTGCTTCTCCTCCATCCATAATTGCTCTCATTGGAGGAGGGACTAAGACATGATTTATATGATAATAGATATTTTTAATTCCTTCACTAAAAGCTCTTTTCATAAGTGCTGCTGTCATAGGAGTGGTTGTCTCAAACCCTATTGCAAAAAATACAACTTTTTTATCTGGATTTTCTTTTGCAATTTTTAATACATCAAGTGTTGAGTGAAGTGGCACTACATTTGCCCCTTCGGCTCTTGCTTTTGCAAGACTTGAATTACTTCCTGGGACTCTTATCATATCTCCAAGAGTAGCCAAAATTACATCAGGCTGTTTTGCTAAAATTATTGCATGATCAATTCTCTCTTTTGGCATAACACAAACAGGACATCCAGGACCATGGATAAAAGTAATATTATCAGGTAAAATTTGCTTAATTCCATATTTCATAATTGTATGAGTATGACCTCCACATATCTCCATTACTCTCATAGGTTCTTTTAGTTTTAGAGCTTCTTTTTCTATCTCTTTTTTTAAAGCCTTAATAGTATTTGGGTCTCTAAATTTTGAATATAAATCTTTAAGAGTTAAATTCATTTTTCATCCTCTGTAGGAGGTTTATAAAGAAGTGGACCATCTTCAGTTACTAATTTTTCAGGTGGTATATCATCTTCTTCTTGCATTGCGGCTTCTGCTAACATTTTATATACTTCTAAACTTTCAAGTGCTTCTTTTTCATCAATTTTACCCATTGCATATCCAACATGAATTAATACATAATCTCCAACTTTTACTGGTTCTGGCATTAAATCAAGACTTACTACTCTTTTAACTCCCAATGTATCAACTTCTGCCATATTATCTTCTGTAATTTTTAAAACTTTACTTGGAATTGCCAAACACATATAAATACTCCTTCATTAATAATATGTATGATTTTATCAAAAAAAGAGGGGAATTAAGAGAGTTTTTGTAGATGTTCTTGTCTTTTTTCGCTAATCCAATTAATTATTTCTTCAAGTCCTTCACCTGTTTTGTTATTTAAAAGCACTACAGGTGCATTAGGATTTAGTTTATAAGCTGCTTCTTTAGCCCTATTAATATCAAAATCAAAGAATTCAAGCATATCAGCTTTTGTAATAATTATAATGTCTGCTTTTCTAAACATTACTGGATATTTTTCTATTTTATCATCACCTTCTGGGACTGATACAAATACCATATTATAATGAGCTCCCACATCATAACTTGCAGGACATACTAAATTTCCTACATTTTCAATAAATGCAATTTCAACATCATCAAATGGAAAATGAGGAATTGCATGTTTTACCATTCCAGCATCAAGATGACAAGCTCTTCCTGTTTGAAGTTGAAAAGACCAAATTCCTTTGTTTCTAATCCTTTCAGCATCTTTACTTGTTTCTAAATCTCCTTCAATTACTGCAAATTTAAAAGGCAACTTATCAGCTAAATTTTCAAGTGTTGTTGTTTTACCGCTTCCAGGGCTACTCATCATATTAAAACAAGTAATTTTATGTTTATCAAATTCACTTCTTATCTCATCTGCCATTTTGTTATTTTTAGATAAAATTTTTTCAATCACTGTAACTTTATGAGATAATTGAGGGTTATTTTTGATATCTTCATTTATATTGTTATGAGAATGATTGTGTTCATGCTCATGATTATGTTTGTGTCCTGTTGAACATCCGCAATCTACGCACATATTTACTCCTTTTATTTGTGGTTTATTATATCAAAATGTGTATGATAATGTGAATGAATAAATCTTTTATGTTTATGTTTGTGTTGATGTATTAAGTTTGCTTTTATTAAAATATCCAAATTTTCCATTAATTTTTCCATATCGCCATCATAAATTATTTTATGACTTTCATCAAGAACTATGGCTCTATCACATGTTTCATAAGCTACTGCCAAGTCATGAGTAGCTAAAATTATTGTTTTATTAAGCTCTAACAAAAAATCAATAAACCAACCTGTAGTTTTTGGATCCATAGCAGTTGTTGGTTCATCTAATAGTAATACTTTTGGTTCATATGCCAAAATGCTTGCAAGCATTACTTTTTGTTTTTCTCCTCCACTTAAATTGATTGGAGATTTATTTAAAAATTTTTCTAAATTGAATTCTTTTGCAATTGTTTTTACTCTTTCTTCTATATTTTTAAATCCAAATTCTTTTAAAGAAAAAGCAATCTCATCATAAACTGTTGGATTAAAAATCATAGAATCTGGATTTTGAAATAAAATACCAATTTTTGGTCTTAATTTTTTAGCAATTTTTTTAGTAACTTTTTCATTTTCAAAAAAATATTCTCCTTTATTTGGAAAATAAAGGGCTGCTAAAATTCTAAGAAGGGTAGATTTACCACTTCCATTGCTTCCAAGAAGAGCCACTTTTTCGTTTTCTTCAATAGAAAAATTGATATCTTCTAAAGCAGTATAATTTTCATATTTGTAAAATACATTATTAACTTTAATCATTAAAAAATCCTCTTGCTTTCATTGCTAGTGTTCTTTCATCTGCATCTTTTAAAGCTTTGTTTAAGAAAAATTCAAATGTTCTTGTAATAAATTTTGGGTCTTTATCTTTTAATTTATAAACTCTTGATTTGAATGCTAATTTAAAATCTTCAAATGTTTTTTTATACGAAAATATTTGTGATAATGTAATAGTTGTTAAATATCCTAAATCTTTTGAAAAAGCCATAAATTGCACAGGTGAAATAGTTGAAAAAAACCAAAATACAAAATAAGTTAATACAAAAACTTTTAAATTTATATATAAAACATAATGCCAAGGATTTATATGTTTAAATATTGTCATTAAAATATACCCAAGAGTTACTCCTAGATTAAAAATAATAATTGCTTTTATAACTCTTTTTGTAAGGAAAATAGCTTTTTTATAGCTTATAATCCATAAAATAGGTATAGTAATAATCAAAATCACAATATTTTTTATACTCAAAAGAGCAAAAAAGGCTAGAATAAAAAAAATTCTAGCTATTAGAATGTTTTTTTGCAATGATTTTTCCTATGATAAACCAAATTAAAAATACTAATGCTGCTCCAACTACTGCACTTACATAATATCCTAAAACTTCATTTGCTCCAGGGATAGAGTAATCCGGTAAAATTGGATGTTGTAATTGTGGAAAATGTTGCATTCCTTTTGGAATAAATCCTAATTTTTTTAGATAATAATCAGGATCCCATTCTCCAAATGCTGGAGCATCAGTTAATAATCCTACAGGCACTGCTAAAATCATTATTACTAAAACAGTTAATGCTACTTTCATTTTTTTACTCATGCTACAACCTCCTGTTGAGCTTTTTCTGCTCTTTTTTGTAAGAAAGAATACACAATTTGTGTGAAAGCACCTTCTACAATTCCAAAAACTCCCATATGAGCCAGTAACATTGCAGGAATTGTTACGCTTAATCCAAATGGGAAGTATAAAGGATGTCCTGCTGCGTCATGCCAAAAAATTGGCTGAATTCCTAAAAATATAGAATCACATAAAGCTGCTACGCTAATTGAAAACCATCCTGCAATAAAAGGTGCGAATTTTGTTTTGTCTTTAAGAAATTGAAATGTATAATAACCAACAAAAGCTGCAACAAATGCCATATCAAATGAATTTACAGCCCAAGTAGAAATACCACCATCTCCAAATACTACAGCTTGAATTAATAATACAAACGATACTGCCATAAACGCAATCCATGGGTCAAACATTATGGCAATAAGGGCGGTCCCTATGGCGTGACCTGAAGTTCCTCCAGGTACAGGAACATTAAACATCATAATCAAAAAACTTAAAGCACTAAGTGTTCCTAAAAGAGGAAGAGTTTTTTCATCTAGTTTTTCTTTTAGTTTTTTAAATCCATAAGCCCATAAAGGAATCATTACTGCATAACTCAAAGCAACTGTTGTAGGTGAGAGGTATCCATCAGGAATATGCATTTTATCTCCTTTTTTTTCTTGAATTATAATTCAATAACTTAAATTTAACTTAAAAAATATTAAATCTTGTATAATTTTAGGACTTATTTTGTAATATAATTATAAAAAAGAAGAAAAAAGAAGGAATTTCTAAAAACATCAAATGAATTATAATTCAATTTTCTTAAAGTTAAATTAAAGGATTAATATGAGCTGTGTTTATTGCGGTCATTATATTTTATATAAATTGAATGATGGAAATTTTAAATGTGCAAAATGTAAAAGAAAATTTTCTCCCAAAAAACTTCAGAGGAAAGCAAAAATTTTAAAAGGTTTTTTAGATGAATTAACCCCAAATGAAATAAGTCAAAAATATAATATCTCTTATGCTACGGTAGTAAAAGAGATTAAAAATATAAGAATTGTAATGGCTCAAATATGTGAAGAACATTTTTTAAAAAAAGAAGATATAAAAGAGTTTGAAGAATATCTTTATATTCCAAAAAATAAAAATATAAAAAAAGCTCAGAATTTTTTAACAATTGATTTTGGAGGTAAGATTTATAATATAATGTTAAGCTCTTTAAAAAATTATGATTATAATGAAGAAGAGATAAAATATCTTTGTACACAAAGTAGAATTATAAAAATTTATGATAAAAAATTAATTAAAGAATTTTGGTTATATTTTGAGGAATTTATTAAGAAATATAAAGGTATTAGTGAAAAACAATTTTTTTATTATCTTAAAGAAGCAGAATTTCGGTTTAATGGGTATAAAATAGAAGTAAAAGATTTGATTTATTAATTTTACATTAATTTTACACTTTTAATTTTTATTTAATTATTTTTTTTTATACTTTCAGTGCAAAAAGCTTTTTCATTTTTTCTCCTTTTTTATTTTTCCCTCCTTTTTATTTGATATACTTCTTTCAAAAAGGTATCACTTGAGATATAAATTTTTGATTGAAGGTATTGTTCAAGGCGTTGGATTTAGACCTACAGTTTATAAAATAGCAAAAGCACTTGATTTAAAAGGTTTTGTATTAAATACCGGTGAAGGTGTAATAATAGAAATTGAAGGTGAAAACAGAGATAAATTTATAGATGAGCTTAAAAAAAATCTTCCACCTCTTGCTAAGATAGATAAGATAAAAAAAACAATACTTCCGCTTAAAAATTATAATGATTTTGAAATTATTCATTCAAAAAATAGTTTTAAAACTGCATTTATTTCTCCTGATAAATCAGTATGTGAAGATTGTTTAAAAGAAATGTTTGATGAAAACAATAGAAGATATTTGTATCCATTTATAAACTGCACAAACTGCGGGCCAAGATATACAATAATTGAAAATATTCCTTATGATAGAAAAAATACTTCAATGAAAAAATTTAAAATGTGTGAAAAATGTAAGAAAGAATATACAAATCCTCTTGATAGAAGATATCATGCTCAGCCTATTAGTTGTTATGAATGCGGACCAAAATTAAGTTTAAAGTATAAAGTTAAAAATGAAAAGTGGGAAGAATTAAGAATTGAGAGTATAAAAGAAGTAAAAAATATTTTTAAGAAAATAGCTAAATTATTAAAGAATGGAAAAATAGGGGCAATAAAAGGGCTTGGGGGATTTCATTTGGTTTGTGATGCGACAAATGAAGAATCAGTTAGAAAACTAAGAGAGCGTAAAAACAGACCTTTTAAACCTTTTGCAATGATGTTTAGAGATATTCAAGAGATTAAAAAATACTGCGAAATTAATGAATTTGAAGAAAAACTTATAACTTCAATAGAAAGACCTATTGTGGTAGTTAAAAAAAGAATTGATTTAAAAGGAATTGCAGATAATATTGATAGATACGGAGTGTTTTTGCCTTATACTCCGATTCATTATCTTTTGTTTGAAGAAATTGATTTCCCAATTGTTGCAACAAGTGCAAATATTTCAAATGAGCCGATTATCAGAAGTTTTGACGAATTAAAAGAAAAACTTGAAAATGTTGTTGATTTTGTTTTGGATTATGATAGGGATATTGTAAATGCATGTGATGATAGCGTAATGACTTGTGTTGATGATAAAATACTCACATATAGACTCTCTCGCGGATATGCACCAAAAAGTTTTAGTATTGATAAAAAAATAAAGCCAAATATTTTAGCAGTTGGAGCAA
>JALVUH010000160.1 GCA_027035735.1 Nautiliaceae bacterium | reverse complement strand
CAAGTTTTTGTTTATTTATATCATATCCAAGAGCAATTTCACTTCCAATATTTACATAATCTCCTTTATTTACATTTATAGAATATAAATATCCACTAAATTTTATATTTTTTTTATTTAATAAATCCTCTATTTTTGCTTTTTGAGAATATAAAGAACTTAATTGACTTTTTAAATTTAATAATTGATTTTTAGATGCTATATAATCAAAAAATTTGGCATCTTTTTGCTCAAGTGATTTTGATTTTAATTTTTTATATTTGTCATATAATTGTTTTTTCTTATTAATAATTATTTCTTGATTTTTAATCTCATCTTTTAAAAGATTTATCTGGGTATTTAAATCTTTTAATTCATTTTTTTCTACCGTATCATCAATTTTTATTATCAAAGCATTATTAACATTTTTGCCTTCTAAACTTTTATTACTAAATACTACTTCTCCATTTACAGCAGCTCTAATTTTATAAGTCAAAAAAGGCTTTACTTGTGCTTCATAAGCAAATAAAAACACACTAATAAATAAAATTAAATATTTCATAGTGCTCCTTATACTACCTGTTTAGATAATTCTTCAAATTTTTCACTATCTCCTTCTATAAAAGCTCTAACTATTGGATTTTTTGAATTTTTAAATTCTTCAACACTACCGTATTCTACAATAACACCATTATATAATAAAGCAACATAATCAGCACTTTTAAATGTCTCTTTTAAATCATGAGAAATTACAACACTTGTCATATTATGTTTTCTTGTTAAATTTTCTATCATTCTTGTAATTCTGTCACTAATAATTGGATCAAGACCACTCGTTGGCTCATCATAAAGAATATATTTTGGTTCTAAAATTATAGCTCTAGCAGTAGCTGCTCTTTTTCTCATACCTCCACTAAGTTCATGTGGAAAAAGATATGCAACTCTATTAGCTTCAAGTCCTACCATTTCAAGAGTTTTAAAAACTTTTTGTTTAATCTCTTCTTCTTTTAGTTTTGTATGTTCTCTTAGAGGAAAAGCTACATTATCATAAATATTCATACTATCAAAAAGTGCACCCTCTTGAAAAGTAAATCCTACTTTTTTTCTAATTTCATACAAAGTTTTTAAATCTGCTTTTGCTACATCTACTCCATCTACTAAAATTTCTCCACTTGTAGGTTTAAGCAAACCCACAATATGTTTAATAATAGTGGATTTTCCTTGTCCTGACATTCCTAAAATATAAGTTATTTTATTATCATAAATAGTTAAATTTACATCTTTTAAAACAACTTTATCTCCAAATACTTTTCTTAAATGCTTTATTTCTATCATTAAAGCCCTTAAAGTTTTTAGATATTTTATCAAAATTTTATATTTTTTCCTTTTAAGAAGTATTAATTTAAAGATATAAAACTTAAATTTTCCTTAAAAATATGGTATAATATAAATAATTAGAAAAAAGGGGGCAAAAATGTATACAAATATATTGCCTATAAATCTATTTCAATATGAAATTCCAAAAATTAATCCAATATTTAATCCAAACTATGTCAATAATTTAATTGCAAATAATATACCTCAAGATTTTTTTACCCCCGGAATAGCTGCACAAAATCCAATATTTTCTCAAGTAAATGACTTAAATGAAAAAATTGGAATACTTCAAACTGCTACAAATGGAATAGATAAAATATTAAATTATATAGATGTTTTAAAACAAATAAACCCAAATGAAAAAGAAGTAATCAATGATTTAGTAAATGAAATTAATTCTACAATCAAAAACACAACTTATAATTCTACTCCTGTATTTGGACAAACTTTAAGTATAGGAGATAAAAATATAAATCTTTCATTGCCTCTTTTAGATTTAAACAAAACAACAATTGAAGATTATGAAAAACTATTAACTCAAAAACAAAAAGATTTATTTAATGTATTAGAAAATGTATCAATAGAACTTCCAACACAAGTAAAATTTAATCCAAATGATATAGAAACATTTGAAACTTTATTAAATTCAGGAGAATTAACCCAAGCATACAATACAGAAATGATAAATCCTTTAACACTTCAATTGTTAATGTTATCTTGAACTTCATAATGAAGTTCAATTCCTCTACTCGTAGTAACAAATCCTTTAATTATGATTTTTCCTTCATGCACCATTTTATGATGTTTTTTGCAAAGAGGAATTAAATTATATTTATGATTTACTGGCATATGCCCAATAAATCCATCTTTTGCTTTTTCTTTTTCTTTTATATGATGTACATCTTCAACTACTGCTCCACATATTGCACATGTAGCAATATAAAGATTTTTATTATAACGAGAACGTTTTTTCTTAATCAAAAGTTCAATTTCACTATACTCTTTTGAAAGTTTTTTTCTAATCTCTTCTGCCGTTTTTAAAAATTCTTCATCCATATAAATAGACTTTGCAAATTCAAGCCCATATACGCTACTTCCACTTCCATCTTTTAATTTTCTATCATAAATAAGTTTTTCCCCATCAAAATAGACTTCTAGATGTTTTGCAACTACATTTGGTAAAGATTTTATCTCTTCTAAATCCATGAGCTGATGAAGATGTGTGGCAAAAACAAATTTAATTTTTTTCTTTGCAAGTTTTATTACTGCACTTGCTACAATACTTAAAGCTGATAAAGTTTCAGTACCATGTGCTATTTCATCTCCAAGCACTAAAGAATTACTATCTGCTCTTTTAAAGATATTTTTAAGCTCAAGCATCTCAACTGCAAAAGTTGAAAGACCTTTTGATAAATTGTCTTTTGCTTCAATTCTAGTAAAAATTCCTCTAAATGGTCTAAATTCCATTTTACTTGGTACAAAAAATCCACTTTGAGCAAGAAAAAAAGCAATCCCTACACTTTTCATAAGTGAACTTTTACCAGAGCTATTTATTCCATACAAAAGCATTCCATCAAATTCTCTAAAATCTACATCATTTGGAACATAAACACCATTTTCTTGATTTGATTCTATCAAAGGATGACGAAGCTCTTTTAAAATAGTTTTTTCAGAAATTTTTGGTTTAAAATAGTTTTTTTCTTTTGCTATTCTTGCAGAAGATATTGCCACATCAATTTTTGCAATTTCACTAGCAAACTCTTCTAAAAAATTAAATTTACTCTCCATCTCTTCTAATTTTTCAAAATATAATTTCTCAGTCCTTTTTATTATTTTACTCTCAAATGCCAATATTTTTTCACTCAAATAATCAATTATATCTCCTGTAATTTTTACAGAATTTGTAAGCTGTTTTATTTTAAAATCTTTAAAAAATATGTTTTTTCCATCAATTTCCAAAAAAGTTTCTAAAAACCTTTGTTTTATAAGATTAAATCTTGTTTTTGTAAGACTAAGATAATGACCTTCTTTATCTAAAACACCAATCTCAACTTTAACATCTCCAAGAGATTCTATCTTTTCTCTTATTTTTTCAAGCTCATTAACATAATAATTTTTCTCTTTTATAAGCTCATCAAGTTCTTTATCAACTCCTTTTTTAAAAAAAGATTCTTTAATATCTTCAAGTTTTACATTTACTTTTTCTAGTTCAAAATTATTTTCAATATATTCTAAAAAATTATCAAGTTTTGTAGTTTTTTTGCGAAGTTTAATATATATTTCACTTCCTGCTTTAAGTGAAGAATATAAAAAATTCATTTCAAATGGATGAAGTTTTTTAATTTTAATTTTTCTATTTAGTTTTTCAATATCATAAATATCTTTTAAATACTTTTCAAATTCCTTGTAACGATTTAACATATATTCAACTGCTTTATATCTTCTATTAAGCTCATCTTCATCATAAATAGGATTATAAAGCCTCTCTTTTATAAGTCTTTTCCCCATAGGAGTTTTTGTTTTATCAATTAGTTTTAATACTTTATCAATTTCAAGCTGTTTTATAGGATTATTTCCAAGATATACAAATTTCTCATCTTCTATAATTTGTGGTTCTTTTATTTTATCTAAAAGATTTTTATTATGAATTAACACAAATTCAAGTAAAATTGCAAGAGCTTCTGTAATTAAAGGATACTTTTCTAAATTCATCACTTCAATAGGACTTAGTAAACTTTGAATATTATAAACTTTTTTAAACAATTCATTTTGATATTCTATTTTCATTCTTGTTTTATTGATAATTATATTTTTACCATCAAGCTCTAAATAATTAACAATTTCATCACACTCTACATTTTTTAAAGTTAAAATAATTTCATTGCTTTTATATGTTTGAAGAAGCCTAAAAAGTTCATCTAAAGCAAAAGTTTTATCTTCTTTTGTAGAATAATTTTCATAAACATAGCTTTTACCAGTATTTAAATCAATATTTGCAAATCCCACATGATAAGCGTTATATTTCTCAATTATTATACTAGTTACATAATTTTCTTCTGACTTTGAATATTCAATATTCACTCCCGGCGAAATAATTTCAGATAAATATCTTTTTACATTTGGAGGTGTACCTTTTTGTTTTATAAGAATAATTGTATATTTATTTTCATCAATAAGTCTCTCAAGATATCTATCAAGCGCATGACTTGGAAAACCTGCCATTAAAGGATTTTTGACACTAATTTCAGGAATTGATTTATTTTTTTTTGTAAGCTGAATATTTAAAACATTTGCAATTTCTCTTGCTTTACCAACTCCCTCAGCCTCATATGTTTCAAAAAAAGTTCCAACTTCCATTAAAACAACAGCATTTGGATACTTTTCATCAAAATATTTTTGAATTTCAAAATAGATTTCTGTTAGTAGTTTTTTTGAGTTTAGAAGTTTATTAATCTCCATTTAAACCTTTTTTTATATATAATTATATCAAAGAGTTCTTCATGAAGGAATAACCATGATAAAATATTA
>JALVUH010000159.1 GCA_027035735.1 Nautiliaceae bacterium | reverse complement strand
AGTCTTGGAAAAGGAAGTATTGTAATAGTAAAACATGCAAATCCTTGTGGTGCTGCTAAAAAAGAGGATTTAGTTACCACTTGGCAAAAAGCACTTGAGTGCGACCCTGTAAGTGCATATGGTGGGGTTGTGGCTGTTAATGGAGTTGTTACAAAAGAGCTTGCTGAAGAGATGAATAAAATTTTTGTTGAGGTTTTAATTGCTGGGAAAGTTACTGATGAAGCTCTTGAAGTATTCAAAAATAAAAAAAGAATTAAAATTTTTGATTTAGGTCAACCTCATTTAGAGATTCCAGGAGATGTTTGGGATTTTAAACATATTGAAGGTGGATTTGTATTCCAAGATGCAGATAGAGTGCTTGAAGATGAAGTAAAAAATGCAAAATGTGTAACAAAAGTATGTGTTGATGATAAAAGTGATCTTGAAATGGCCTGGAAAATTGCAGCTCTTACTAAATCAAACTGCGTAGTATTTGTAAAAGATTCTCAAATGGTAGCTATTGGAATGGGAATGACAAGTAGAGTAGATGCAACTAGATGTGCAGTAGAAAAAGCAAACTCACTTGGTCTTGATATAAGAGGCTCAAGCCTTGCAAGCGAAGCATTTTTCCCATTTAGAGATAGTGTAGATTATGCTGCAAGTGTTGGAGTAAAAGCTATAATTCAACCAGGTGGAAGTATTAGAGATGATGAAGTAATTGAGGCTGCTAATGAAGCTGGAATAGCTATGTATTTCACAGGTAAAAGACACTTTTTACATTAAGGTATTTAATGCTTGAGCCAATTATAAAACATCAAAAAGAGATAAAAGAAATTTTTAGAAAAATGGAATTTCTAAGGGATAATTTTTCTCCCTTAGATGCTTTTTATGAAGAGCTGTATGATTTGTGTAATGAAATGAGAGATGAGCTTGAATTTCATTTTAATCTCCAATTTTATGGAATTACAAATGAAAAAGCTAGAAAATTTGTAAATGAGAATAGATTAGTTAGAGATATGCTTTTTAGAATGTTAGATTACATCCAGCAAAAAGCACATGAAAAAAGTATGGATGCATTTTTGAAATTTGATGATTTTGAAGAAATTTTAAAGGCGTATTTAAAAAAAGAAAGAGGTCTTTTTATTCAACAATTAAGAGAAGTTTTAGATGAAGAAGAGATAAAAGAGATTGAAGAGAATATCAAAAAACTTATTTAGAGTAAAATTATTATGTTAAGCTTTTATGTTTTTAATTTTTTCTAATTTCTTTTATTCATCTCTCTACTAATTTTTACACATTTCTTGCCTTTTTTTAGTTTTTATGCTATTTTAAATCAAAAAAAGGAGATTGTATGTTTGATCCATTTGATGAGAATAAGACTCCAAAAGATAAATTTTTTGAAATTATTTTTAATGCTAATAAAAATTTAGTAATTGAAGAGCTTGAAAAAGTTTTTGAGCGTTTAGCAGCACTTGAGATTTTAGCAGAGGATTGTTATGGTGATGAATTAGAACAAAAAATAAATGAAGTAAAATTTAATAGAAGTGAAGAATTAGAACAAGAAGAATTTGATTTTTATATTCATACAATGGCAAATATTTTAACTAAAAATGAATAAATTATTTCTTTTTTTGCCTTTTGTTTTATATGCTTCATTCATAAAATTTCCCTTTGATTTTTCATTGAAAAAAGATCAAAATGCAAAAATGATTATATATTATGATAAAAAAGCATATAATTTAACTCTTAGATGGACTTTATATAAAAATGGAGTATTGATTGTTCTTTATAAATATGATAATTTTCCTTATCAATTAACTCTTTTTAACGAATATCCTTTAGATACATTTAGGATTAAAATTGCAGATTATCCAGATTTTAAACCTTATTTATATATAAAAGTTACACAATTTTCTGATAAAATTAGTTCATTTAGATTATATTTAAATAAAATTTATAAAAATAAAATAAAAATAGATTTCAAAGGAAAATAATGCATTTTTATGAAGTTTTAGATGATATGTTTAATGAATTTGAAGAATATAAAGATATCAAAAAAGGTAAAGGAGTTAGAGGAACTTTAATTACTACCATCTCTCCAAAATCTATTAAACTTGCAGCAGTAGTGGAGGCTATTCATTTAGCAAGTTTACTTCATGATGATGTAATAGATGAGGCTACTCTTAGAAGAGGAGTATTATCTATTAATGCAAAATATGGAGATTTTACGGCTGTAATGCTTGGAGATATTATCTATTCAAGAGCTTTTTATGAATTAACTTCTTTTAATGAAAAAGTAGCAAAAATAATCTCAAATGCTGTATATCTTCTCTCTCAAGGAGAGCTTGAAGATGTGAAGCTTTCAAAAGAGATGAATCTTGATAAAGAAAAATATTTGCAGATGATTTATAAAAAAACAGCTTCTTTAATTGAGGCAAGTTGCAAGGCGGCGGCACTTGAAGAAGGATATGATGAAGATGATTTTGGACTTTATGGAAAAAATATTGGAATTGCATTTCAAATAATTGATGATTTGCTAGATATTACTCAAGATGAAAAGACTCTTGGAAAGCCATCAATGCTTGATTTTAAAGAAGGAAAAATGACTCTGCCTTATATTTATCTTTATGAAGCACTTGATGAAGCAGACAGGGAGAAATTAAAATCCCTTTATAAAAAAGATTTAAGTGAAACTGAAAAAGAGTGGATTAAAAACAAAATGAATGAACTTGGCATCATTTCAAAGTGCTACAACGAAGCAAAAGAATTAGTAGAAGAGGCAAAAAAAGCAATAACAGAGTATAATATCCCTAAACTTGAAATTATTGCAGAAAAGATAGTTGATAGAAAGTTTTAAATAATCTCTCTTAAAACATTCATATAAGCTTTTTTTATTTTCTCGCTTTTTCTTACAGCTGGAATTTTATCAAATGACATTGCTTCAATAATATTAGATTTTGGAATATAATTTTTAAAATATTGATTTTTAGGAAGTTTTGCGATAGCTTTTATAACTTTTTGATGAAGAGGAGATTTTTCAACTCTATTTAGCAAAATTTTTAAATTGTTGTTTAAGTTTTGAGATAGTAATTGATTATACGTTCTAAGTGATAAAATATTTGGAAGAGCAGGGACTATTATAAGATTAGATAACCTCATAATATCTTTTGTAAGTTGATTAATGTTTGCGGGGGCATCAATAAAAATAAATTCATAATCTTGATTTATTATTGTCTCAAGGCCTTTTTTATAATTTTCAAGTTTAGTATCAGCTGGAATGATATCTAAGTTTTTATATTGAGTGGATTTTATTATTTTTGATGGGTTTTTATTAAGCAAATTTCTTTTTTTTACTTTTTTATCAAAAAAATAACTACTTGCACCTTGAATATCTAAATCAATAAGTAAAGTTTTATATTTTAGTGAAGTTAAATATGCTAAATTTACACATGTTGTAGTTTTACCAACTCCTCCTTTTGAGTTAAAAAGCGATATTATCATCAATAGCCTTTTTTAGTATAATATCAAAAAACTCACTAAGGTTTCAAATGGAAAAAATTAATATAAATGAAATTAGAAATCCCGAATATGTACTTGTCGGTAATAAAAAAATGAGACTTGATGAGCTGATAAATGAATATATGAAATTAAAAAAAACATATAAAAAGGCTATAAAAAAATATTTACAAGAACAAGAACTAAAACCTTATCAAGCTGAGCTTATAAAAATGCAAAAATATCTTGAAGACACTCAAAAAAGAATGATTGTTTTGTTTGAAGGAAGAGATGCTGCGGGTAAAGGTGGGACAATTAGAAGGATTGTAAGATATATGAATGAAAAACACTATAGAGTCGTAGCTCTTGGAAAGCCAAGTGATGTTCAAAAGACTCAATGGTATTTTCAAAGATATGTTGAGCAGTTTCCAAGAGGCGGAGAGATAGTCTTTTTTGATAGGAGCTGGTACAATAGAGCTATGGTTGAGCCTGTTTTTGGATTTTGTACAAAAGAGCAATATGAAACATTTATGCAAGAGTGTCCTATGTTTGAGAAATCTTTAGTAATGGAAGGGACAATTTTAGTTAAGATTTATTTATCAATTTCAAAAGAAGAACAAGCAAAAAGATTTGAAAAAAGAAGGACCGATCCACTTAGACAATGGAAATTAAGTGAAATTGACCTTCAAGCACAAGATAAGTGGGATGAATTTACAGAAATGAAATATAAAATGCTAAAAGCAACTCATACTCACTATGCACCTTGGACTGTTATTAGAAGCGATAATAAACATCTTGCAAGACTTAATGCTATGAAAGTAATTTTAAATGCAGTTGATTATCCTGATAGAAATAGAAGTCTTGATTATACTCCAGATGAAGGGATAGTAGTAAGCGGGGCAAGGGAAATTGAGATAATGGAAGCTGATAGAATAAGAAGCGGTAAGTTTGTGAGTTAAGGAGAGAAAATGAAAGAAAAGTTTTATAAACTATTTAAAAACGAAATGAGTGAAGAAGAAGCAAAAAATTTTTTAATTGAACTATATGAAAAGGGTGAAAGTGCTGAGGATATAGCAGCAGCCGCGGAAGTTATGAGAGAATTTAGCGTTAAACTTCCTGTAAGTGAGGAGCTTAGAGAAAAGCTAATTGATATAGTAGGAACAGGTGGAGATAAAAGCAACTCTTTTAATATCTCTTCTACCACTGCACTTTTACTTTCTTCAATTGGTAGCTTCGTAGCAAAACACGGAAACAGAAGTATTACGAGCAAAAGTGGAAGTGCCGATATGCTTGAAGCTCTTGGTATCAATCTTAATCTAAGTCCCGAAAATCAGGTAAAAATGCTTGAAGAAGTTGGATTTACATTTATTTTTGCAATAAATCATCATCCGGCAATGAAACATATTATGCCAATTCGTCGTTCAATTCCGCATAGAACAATTTTTAATATTTTAGGACCTCTTACAAATCCAGCAGGTGCTAAAAAATATATGCTAGGAGTTTTTAGTGTTGATTTTGTAGAAAAAATTGCAAAAGCACTGACTCTTATAGATGTAAAAAGAGCAATGGTTGTAAGTAGCCTTGA
>JALVUH010000158.1 GCA_027035735.1 Nautiliaceae bacterium | reverse complement strand
CATTTTAATTGGTGGATGGTTTTAGTTATTGTTATGTTTTTATTTTTAGGAATAATAATTATTTTTCTTAAAAAATCATTAAAAATCAAAAAAGAAAAAAAAGAGCTTTTTAAACTAATAAATAATCCTAAAAAATTTGCTTATGAATTTACCAAAAAAGCAAAAAAATTTAAAAATAAAAAAAATGAAAAACTTTTAGAAGAAATATTAAATAGATTAAGTAATTATAAATATAAAAAAGAAGTAGAACAAATAGATGAACAAACAAAAAAATTAGTAAAAAATTATTTAGGAATAAAATGAATTTAGAATATCCTTTAGCTTTAATTATTCCTTTTATATTTTTAATTTGTTATAAATTTTGCAGACCAAAACTTGATGCAATTATTTTTCCAAATAGCTCTTTTTTTATTAAAAAAATTCCATTTAATTTAAATCTATTTTTAGCTATTTTATTTTTTAGTATTGCTCTAAGTTCTCCTATAAAAACGAAAATTTATAAAAACACATCTTTAGGATATGATATTTTAATGGTGCTTGATACCAGCGGTTCTATGGGAATGTATCATAAACTTGATAATGCAAAAATAATAATTAATGACTTTGTAAAAAAAAGAGTTAATGATAGAGTGGGACTAGTCGTGTTTGGAAATATACCATATATAGCTTCACCACTTACATATGACAAAAAAACTTTTAGTGAAATTCTTAATAGAATTTATCCTGGAATTGCAGGAGAAGCTACTGCTATTTATGATGCTTTATTTCTCAGTACCACTCTTTTTAAAAATTCAAAAGCAAAAAATAAAATAATAATTCTCTTAACAGATGGAATAGATAACTCTTCAAAAACTCCTAAAAATTTAGTTATAAAAACATTGCAAAAAGAAAAAATAAAAGTATATGCCATAGGTATTGGGAAAAGTGTAAATACTCAAGATTTGGAAGAAATTGCTAAAAAAACAGGAGGAAAATTTTTTTGGATACAAAATCCAAATGAATTAAAAAAAGTTTATGAAAGTATAAATAAACTTGAAAAATCTTCTCTTAAAACTCATATAAAAATTCAAAAAATTTATTATTTTGAATATCCTTTAATAATAGGAATTGTTTTTTATCTTCTTTTTCTTTTTAACTATAGGAGAAGTTTATGGAATTTTTAAATCCTTTTGCCTTTATTTTACTTTTAGGATTAATAATAGTATTTTTAAAAAATAAAAATTTACCTTTTCAAAAAAATATTTTAGAAAAAATAACTACAAAAGTATCCTTTAATAAAAAAAAGAGATTTATTTTATATCTAATTGCATATATTCTCTTAATATTTGCGCTTGCTAGACCAATCATTAAACATGGCTTTACATATGTAACTCTTCCAAAAAACAATATAGTAATTATTCTTGATGCTTCAGCTCCTATGAAATGTAAAGATATTTATCCAGATAGATTTGATGCTGCAATAAATAAAATTAAATTATTATTCAAAAAATTGAATATGCAAAATGTAAGTATTATAATTGTTGATAATCAACCACTTTTATTAAATCCTCCTAGCAACGATTATGATGCGATAATTTATCTTTTAAATCACATAAACAAAAATTTTTTATTTACTTCTCCTATTTCAAATGTAAATGAAGCAATAAATGAAGCAAAAAAAACTATCAAAAACCCTATTTTTCTTACAATAAGCTACCAAGCTCCAAAAGAGGGATTATTTTACAATATAGCAAAAAAAAGTTGTTTAAATACCAAAATAAGTAATAAAGGAATTAAATTTAGCTATTCAAATAAAGATATTGAAAAAATTGCAAAAATTTTAAATAAAAAAGAGACTCAAAAAAGAATTAAAATTTTAGATAAAACAGAACTATTTTATTATTTTTTATTAATAGCTCTTATATTAATTTTTATAGCATCATTTGGGAGAAGTAAATGAAAAAATTAATAATTTTATTCGCAGTATTTTTATTTGCTCTAACTCCAAAAGAATATCTAAAAATCGGCTCTCAAGAAGCCATTTATGATGCTGCAAATGGATACTATAAAATGAAAGAGTATAAAAAGGCTATAAATCTTTACAAAAAAATTACAAAACCCTCTCTTAAATTTAGAGCTCTTTATAATTTAGGAAATGCATATGCAAAAACATTTCAATTTCAAAAAGCAATCAAAGCTTATAAAGAAGCATTAAAAATAAAAAAAGACAAAGATGCTTTATATAATCTAAAACTTATAGAAAAAATTATACACCAGCACAAACCAAAAAACAAACATAATCCAAATAAAAATAATGAAAACAAACACAAACATATACAAAATAATCAAAAAAATAATCCAAAAAGTAAAAAAAATCATAATAAACAAAATAATAAAAATATAAATCAACACAAAAAAATAAAAAATAAAAAAAATAAAAAAAATAATAAAAATAATAAAATTAATAAAATTAATAAAAAACATACGCAAAAATCCATAAAACATAAACAATATCAAAAAAATAAAATCAAAAAACTACAAATTAAAGAACAAAACACCACAGATATTAGGAAAAGGTATTACATGAACTTATTAAAAAATTTGCAATTTAACACATTATTATTACCACTAAGGAGTCAAGAGTGAGGATTTTATTTTTATTAATTCCTTTAATTTTATTTGCATCTTCAGTAAATGTAACAGTAAATAAAAAAGTTTTAACATCAGGGGAAGAATTAATAGTCACAATTAGTGCCCAAGGAAAAAATATCAAATTTCCAAATATTCAAGAGATTGATGGCAATAAAATAGTTGGAACATCAAATTCAGATAACATAAGTATAATAAATGGTAAAATGAGTGAAACCATTACAAAATCATTTATCCTTTTTCCTCAAAAAAATCTCACAATTCCATCATTTAGCGTAATTATTAATGGAAAAGTATATAAAACAAAACCTATTCATATAAAAGTAATAGAGCCAAAACAAACAAAAGGAAATTTTGAACTTGATATTAATGTTTCAAAAAAAAGCCTTTATTTAGGAGAAGATGCAATCCTCACACTAAAATTTATAAAAAAAGCTCCTGCTCAATCAGTTCAAATACAAAGACCTTATATTAAAAACTTTTTAATAAAAGAGATAAACTCAAAAGAGATAAAAAAAGCAAATGAAGATATTTTAATATATAAATTTCTTATAATTCCTCAAAAGACAGGTTCATATCAAATAGGACCTTATATTGCTCAAGTGGGTAAATTAGTTCAAACTCAAACAGACAATTTTTTTGGATTACAAATAACAAGTATGCAATATAAAAACATCTATTCTAATAGATTAAAAATTGAAGTGAAGCCTATTCCAAAAGGTTCAATTTATGGAGATTTTCATATTTCTATAAAAGCAAAAAAAGAATTAAAAGCAGATGAACCAAATAAAATCACGCTTATTATCAGTGGATGCGGAGATTTTTATTCTATTGAACCTTTTAATTTAAATATAAAAAATGCAACTGTTTACCAACACAAACCAAAATTATTTTTAAATATCAAAAATAATAAATTATGTGGAAAATTTGTTCAAACATTTGTAGTTATAGCAAATAATAGCTATATCATTCCTTCTTTCAAATTAAAAACTTTTGATGGCAAAATTCATATCATCTCTACTCCTAAAATCTATGTAAAAATAAAAAATTCTCTAAATATTCTAAATAAACATAAAAATATTCCTTATGTAAAAACCCCAATATCTAATATGAAAAAAAACAAAATAAATTTAGGATTTATTATTTTTATCTCTTTAGCCTCACTTATTATAGGAATATTAATAGGAATTTTAATATTAAAAGCCTATAATTACCTAAAAAATGATGAAATTATCAAAATAAAAAAAGCAGACCAAAAAGAATTATTAAATATCTTAAAAAAATATGAAGAAAATAAAGAAATAAAAAAGATAATGGAACAAATAGAAGAAAACATATATAAAAATGCTAACAATAAAATCAATAAAAAAGATATAATAAAAATAATAAAACAAATAAGGAGGGGAACATGATAAAAGGTCTCTTGCTTGATATTGGAGGAGTTTTATATGAAGGAGATAAAGTAATAGATGGAGCAATTGAAACGCTAAAAGAACTTAGAAAAAATTATAAAATTAGATTTTTATCAAATACCTCTAGAATTCCTCCAACTAAACTTTATGAAAAATTAAAAAATATGGGATTTGAAATAAAAGAAAATGAAATTTTTACAGCTCTTAATGCTGCAAAATTATTTTTACAAAATGAAAATGCAAATGCATACATAATTGCAACTGATGAAGCAAAAGAATTTTTTAATGATTTAAAAGGAGAAATTAAATATGTTTTAGTATGTGATGCATATAAAAATTTTACTTATGATAATTTAAATCAAGGTTTTAGATATCTTGAAAATGGTGCTGGATTTATTGCTACAAATAAAAATAAATACTTTAAAGATAGTGATGGGCTTAGTCTTGATGCAGGCGGATTTGTAAAATGTCTTGAGTTTGCAAGTGAAAAAGAAGCAAAAATATTAGGAAAACCAAATTGTGAATTTTTCTCCTTAGCAATAAAAGATATGGGACTTGATAAAAAAGAAGTATTAATGGTAGGAGATGATATAGTAAGTGATATTATAGGCGCAAAAACATGCTTTTTAAAAACTTGCTTAGTTAAAACAGGTAAATTTAAAGAAAGCGACCTTCTAAAAGCAAAACCTGATTTTTTAATTGAGTCTATTGCCCAATTACCAAAATTATTAAATAATTTGTCCTAATTTTATACAAGAAATTAAAAAATTTAAGAAAATTTTAAGCTTTTAAGTTATAATTTTACAACCATTTTAAAAAATCCCTTTCCCCTTAAATTTATGCAAATATCGCTGTATCATACTTTCATTACCTTTTATTCCACCTTGATGAATATATAAAATATTTTTTAAATTATAATATTTTATAGTATCCCATCCAATCGTATCATACAATAAATCAAATTCAATTCCAGCTTTTTTTAAATCAAGCCAAAGTAAAAAAAGCTCTTTATAAAGTTTTCCAAAATAATACTTTTTTCTTGGCTTCAAAATAGTAGGAATTTT
>JALVUH010000157.1 GCA_027035735.1 Nautiliaceae bacterium | reverse complement strand
TTAATTATAGTTCCTTGAGCTATAAAATCAATAACTTCTTTACCATCTTTATCATGAGAAGTAACCATTTTAATATCAATATTTTTTACTCCATCGCCATTTAAATCTTTTGCTTGTTCTTGAAGATAAATAATGCATTGTTGATAAGCATCAGTAGGAAGAACATCTTCATAAAGTTTTTCACTCTCTACTCTTACTCCTGCATAAGCTATTGTAATACAAGTATGAGGCTCTTGCACTTCTCCAAAACTTAAAATTTGATCTTTAATTTCTGCCATAATTATCCTTTTTTAATAATTATAACAAATTAAACACATTTAATTATATCTAAAAGTGAAAATTTTAAGCAGTTCTTATCAAAGTTATTCGCTAAGTTAGTGTCAGTGATTTTAATTTGAGAAAGAAAAAAAGAAGAAAATTAATCTCTTCTTTCTTTAATTCTAGCTTTTTTACCAGTTTTTCCTCTTAGATAGTAAAGTTTTGCTCTTCTAACTTTACCTTTTCTTACTACTTCTATTCCTGCTATACTTTCACTATATAATGGGAAAATTCTCTCAACTCCAATGTTGTTTGCCCCTATTTTTCTAACAGTAAAAGTTTTACCAGCACCTGTTCCTTTTATAGCAATTACAACACCTTCAAAATTTTGAATTCTCTCTTTATTACCTTCTTTAATTTTAACTGCTACTCTTACAGTATCTCCAGGTCTAAACTCAGGAACATTTTTTCCTTCAAGTTGTTTAGCTTCAAAAGCTTCAATTAATCTATTTCTCATTATCTCTCCTTTGTGCCATTGGCCACTTATGGGCATTCACACTTATTTTTGAAATGAAATTATAACAAAAAATTTTTAATTCAATAAATCTGGACGATGAAATTTTGTTTTTAAAATTGAAGTTTTTTCTCTCCACTCTTTTATTTTTTTATGATTTCCACTCTTTAATATTATAGGAACTTCACCCATTTTAGAAAAAGCAGGAGCTTCAAGCAAATTTTCATTAAAACTCTCTTCTTCTAAAGATTCTTTATTTCCCAAAACCCCTTTTATATTTCTCAAAACACTATCAGCTATTACCAAAGATGCAAGCTCTCCTCCAGTTAAAATAAAATCCCCTATACTTATAACTTCATTTGCAAAATCTTCTATTAATCTTTCATCAAATCCTTCATATCTACCACTAACTAAAATCAAAACTTCTTCTTTAGATAAACGAATAGCATCTTTTTGATTATATTTTTTGCCAACAGGAGTTAAAAAAATAATTCTTGAAGAGGGATATTTTTCTTTTAGATAATTTAGTGTATTTCTAAGTGCCTGATTATCTATTATCATTCCAGCTCCACCACCAACAATTTCTGTATCAACTTTTTTGTGTTTATCAAAAGAAAAGTCTCTAAAATTAATAAATTCAAGTTCAAATAAATTTTTATCTTTTGCTTTTTTTAAAACAGAATCTTCAAAATAGGGAGCAATAAGGTTTGGAAAAAGTGAGACAAATACTATTTTCATTTGATAGATTCTAAAATATCAATAGCACCCTGGCTTTGGATTTTTTTATTTTCAACATCTACATTTTTTACATGTCTTTTAAAATCTATCAAAAATCTTTTTGGATACCCTTTTTTTACAAGCTCTTCATCTGTATTAATTATCAAATAATCAACATCTGCTCTTTCAATATCTTTAACTTTTCCTAATTTTTTACCATCTTCAAATACATCACATCCAAGTATATCAAACCAAAAATATTCATTTTCTTTAAGTTTAATATTTTCTTTTGTTTCTTCTTCTGTAGTATAAAGCATTCTATTTGTAAGTTTTTTAGCCTCTTCTGGAGTATCTACTCCTTTAAATTTAACAAGTCCTTTTTTTAAATCAATTTTATCAATAGTTAATGAAGTTTTATCAGAAGAAAAAGTAGCTCCCGGTTTGAATTGTTCCGGGAAATCTGTTAAAAGATGTATTTTTTGCCATCCTTTAATTCCATGTGATTTTCCAAGTTTTGCAATTGGAATTTTTTTCATTCGGCTATCTTTACTGTAATTTTATAATTTTTATTCTCTTTTACTCTACATCCATCAATTACAGTTTTAATAGCCCTAACCATTGAGCCTTCTTTTCCTATAATTCTACCAACATCAGCTTTTTTAGCCCAAATTACTATCTCATCAAAATCTTCATGAGGAACAATTTCATATTTTATTTTATCAGGTTCAAAACTTAAAAGTTTTGCAAATTCAACGACAAAATCAACAACCATTAAGCGTTAGCCATTCTTTCTTCATAAATTTTTTTAAGTTTTTCAACTCTTTCACTCATTTTTGCACCAACACCTAGCCAATAATTCATTCTTTCCATATCAATTTCAATTGTTTTAGGGTCTGTTAAAGGATTATAATATCCAATGCTTTCAATCCATCCACTATCTCTTCTTTTTCTAGAATCAGTTACAACTATTCTATAAAAAGGTTTTTTCTTTCTACCAAATCTTGCAAGTCTAATTTTTACCACGCTTTACTCCTTTTAAATTTTTTTCTATCCCGCCCTTGCCTACCCTATCTAAAATAATTTGAAATTTTAATCAATTATTTTGGAAAATTCAAGCCCTTTGTCATATTCATAAGCTCTTTAATATCAGGAATTTTTTTACCTGCAAATTTCTTAGCCATTTTAGCAGCATTTTGAAACTGCTTATTTATTCTATTTACTTCTTGTACACTAAGTCCAGCACCTCTTGCAATCCTTCTTCTTCTACTTGCTGATTCTTTAATTAAATGAGGATTTTCTCTTTCTTTACGAGTCATAGAATTAATCATAGCTTTTATTTTTTTAATTTCACTTGAATTTTCTAAATCAATATCACCTATTTGTTTTAGCATTCCACCCATTCCAGGAATCATACTAAGTAAATTTTTCATACTTCCAAGTTTTTTCATTTGTTCTAGCTGATTTAAAAAGTCTTCATAATTAAACTGACCTTTTTTAAGCTTTTTAGTAAGTTTTTTAGCCTCTTTTTCATCAATTACTGCAGAAGTTTTTTCAACTAAAGATTCAATATCTCCTGCTCCCATAATTCTGCTTACAATTCTATCAGGCACAAAAACTTCTAAGTCTGCTATCTTCTCACCCGTACCTATAAATCTAAGAGGTTTTCCTACTTGATGAGCTATACTTAATGCTACTCCACCTTTACTATCTCCATCATATTTAGTTAAAATAACCCCTGTAATTCCTAATTTTTCATCAAATTGTTTTGCAGTATTTAGGGCATCTTTACCTGTTAGAGAATCAGCTACATAAAAAATTTCATCTGGTTTTATTGCTTCTTTCATTTTTACAAGTTCATTCATAAGCTCTTCATCAATAGCAAGTCTTCCAGCAGTATCAACAATTACTACATCATAATATTTGTTTTTAGCTTCTTCTACTCCTTTTTTTGCAACCTCCACAGCATCTTTTGCATTTTCATCATAATAGATATCTAAATCGTTTGCTTCAGCAAGTTGTTTTAATTGTTCAACTGCAGCAAGTCTTTGCAAATCGGCCGCTACCATTAAAACTTTTTTCTTTTTAAAAGTTTTAAGATAATTAGCAAGCTTTGCTGTAGTAGTTGTTTTACCACTACCTTGAAGTCCTGTCATCATAACAATAGTAGGAGGTTTAGGAGAAAATACAAAACCATAATTCCCAGGTGCTGTAAGAATATCGGTAAGTGCCTTATCTAAAGCTTTTAGAAAATTTGCTTTTCCAATTCCTCTTTTTTTTGTCTCAAGTTCTACTTCTCTTAAAAGCTCTTTTACTACTTTAAAATGAACATCTGATTTTAAAAGATTTTTTTTAAGTTCATCTAAAGCTTTTTTTAAAGCTTTCTCATCATCTTTCATTCTAATTTTATTAATAGCACTTCTAAAACCTTCACTAATTCTATCAAACATATACTTCCTTTAAGGTTTTTTAAAATTATACTTATTTTTTCTTTTTTTTACGAATATTATCATTTTGCTCTTGCATCTTAAAATCTCTTGGCTCAGGAGAAGTAAATTCATAATCAAATATTTTAAATTTATGATGATGAAGCATTACTCTTTTATAAGGCTCTCCTCCATATTTTTCATCTCCAATTATAGGATGGTCTATTGCTTTTAGATGAGCTCTTATTTGATGAGTTTTTCCTGTATGAATTATTGCTTTTATTTTTGATTTTGTTCTGAAAGCTAAAATTGGCTCAATTTCAGTTATAGCCTCTTCTCCACTAGCACTAACTTTTGCATAAGCACCTGATTTTGTTTTAATAACTTTTATTGGTAAATTAATCTTTTCTGGTTCTGCTACTATTCCGCTAACCCATGCAAGATACTCTTTATATACATTTTTATTTTTAAATTCATTAATTGCTTTTTTTCTAAAATCTTCATTTTTACTCAAAACTAAAATACCACTTGTCTCTTTATCAAGCCTATGAAGCAAAGGAAATTTAAATTTTTTAGAAATCTCCTCGCTTGTAATATAAGCCGGCTTATCAACTACTAAAATATTATCATCTTCAAAAATCTTCTTAATTTCTGGAATTTTTTCAATTTTAAAACGAGTATTTATAGGTAAAAGACCTCTAGCAATCTTTATTTTTCTATCATGAGTATATACTAAACCTCTATCTATTAACTCTTTTGCTTTTCTATTTGATATACCCTCTTGCTTAGCAAGTAAAATATATGCTTTTTCCTTTTTCATCTATTTCCTTAAAATTTTTAGGAATTATATCAAAACTTTAAGGAAAATTTAAGTTTAAAGGTTTATAATAATTATGTGAATAGTTATTCACAGGAGGAAAAAAGCTGCTAATGATAATTTTTCTCCTTTTTTAATTTTAAATTAACGATTTTTTGTAAAAGAGAGCTTTTTTAAGGAAAGCTTAAGTTTAGAAAACTATAATTTTGAGTTATTGTAGATAAATAAAAACCTAAAAGGAGCTAAAATGAAAAAACTAGTATTATCTGCACTTGCAGTAGGAGCACTTTTTGCACAATCTAATAATGCAAATTTAGAAGCAAAAATCAAAAAACTTCAAAACGAAATAAATCAACTTCAACAAATGGTGATTTCTAATACAAAAAAAGTAAACCCT
>JALVUH010000156.1 GCA_027035735.1 Nautiliaceae bacterium | reverse complement strand
AAGATAATCGTTATATTATTTTAAATTATCATAATAAAAAATATATTGTCTCTTTTAAAAATAAAGGCAAAAAAATTTATATATTTGGTATAAGGAAAAGTTATATTGATAATTTGATTTTATATTATATTACTCAATATTTGAATAAAATAAATAAAGATACTCCAAGTTATATTGCTTTGGGTAAAATTTTGACATTCAATCCTAAAAAAGATGGAGTTTTTGGATATTTATATTATATGCCTCCAAGCCTTGAGAATTTAGTTGGATTGAAACTTTCTGTAAATAAACCAGATTTTAAAGGACATCTGTTTAGAAAAAAATATCTTGAATGTTTAAAAAAAGGAAAAGGTTGTTTTGTAAGTTATTATTGGATTAATCCTTTAACTCACAAAATAGAAGAAAAAATTTCTTATTTTGATTATTTTAAAGATTATAATTTGAGTATAGTTGAAGGGATTTATAAATCTCAAATCTTAAATAAAATTCATAATAAAATTAATAGATTCCATGACAGTGCATTTGAAATTTTTTATGGTTCGGTTATTGTATATTTTGCAATTCTAGCATTTTTTATAATTATACAGATGAATATGTTTGGAAGAGTAAAAGATAAATTAATTAAAGAATATGAAGATATGAATAACGAATTGTTGCATTCATTATATTATGATTCTTTAACTAATCTTCCAAATAGAAATAAATTATTTGATGATATTAAAAAATTTGAATCTTTAATTATTCTAGATCTTGAAAATTTTTCAGATATAAATGATGTTTTTGGATTTGATTTTGGAGATGATTTATTAAAAAATTTTGCAAAATATTTAAAAGAAAATTATGATTTTGTATATAGAATAGGAAATGATGAATTTGCTATTGCTACTAAAGAAAAGATTAATGAGGATTTTATTAAAAAATTACTTGAGAATAAATTTGAATTTTATGGAATAAAAGTAGATTTTATATTGGGAGCTAGCAATTACAAAAAAAGGCTTTATGAAACGGCTGAGATGGCTTTAAAAATTGCTTTGAAAAATCCAAATAAAAGATATATTTTATATGATGAAAATATATATCAACAACAAAAGAATAAAATATATAATATCAATTTGTTAAAAGAAGCACTTGAGAGAGAAAATATTATTCCTTATTATCAATGTATAGTTAATCAAAAAGGAGAGGTTACAAAATATGAAGCATTAATGAGAATCAAAATTGATAATGAAATTAAATCACCTTTTTATTTTATGGATTTGATTAAAGAAGCGAGGCTTTATAATGATTTTTCTAAAATAATGATAAAAAAGGTATTTAAAGATTTAGAAAAATTAGATAAAAAAGTTTCTATTAATTTAAGTTATGATGATTTAGCTGATGAAGAGATGAGAAACTTTATTTTTAATTTGATAAATGAAAAAAATGCTAAAAGGATAGTTTTTGAAATTTTAGAGAGCGAGAGTTTATTGAATTTTGATTTGGTTAAAAGTTTTATAGAAAAAGTTTCTAAAAAAGGAGTAGAAATAGCAATTGATGATTTTGGAAGTGGTTATTCTAATTTTGTAAGAGTATTGGATTTGAATCCTAACATTATAAAAATAGATGCTAGTTTAGTTAAAAATATAAATAATGATAAATATAAAAAAATGATAGAACTTATTGTTAATTTTGCAAAAAATTATGATTTAAAAGTAGTTGCAGAATTTGTAAGCGATAAAGAGAAATTTGAAATTTTAAAACAACTTAGTGTTGATGAATATCAAGGATTTTATTTCTGTGAGCCTGAACCTCTTGAAAATATATTAAAAAAAGATAAAATTTCATCTAAAAAAGGCAATAATGAAAATTGAAACTAAAATAGAAAAATTTACTAAGCCTTTGTATCTTGAGAGTGGTAGAATTCTTGAACCTTGGCAAATTATATATGAAACATATGGTGAGCTTAATGAAGATAAATCAAACGTAATTCTTATAACTCATGCACTTTCTGGTTCTCATCATGCAGCAGGACTTTATCCCGGAGATAGAAAACCTGGATGGTGGGATAAGTTAATAGGAGATGGTAAAGCAATTGATACTACAAAATATTTTGTGATAGCTACAAATGTAATTGGAAGTTGTTTTGGCTCAACTGGTCCTATGAGCCCTATTTATCCTGGAAGCAATGAAAGATATAGACTTAAATTTCCTGTTATTACAATAAAAGATATGATAAAAGCTCAAAAAATTTTGCTTGATTCACTTGGTATTAAAAAATTAAAAGCTGTAATTGGCGGTAGTATGGGAGGAATGCAAGCTTTAAGACTTGCTGTAGATTATCCAGGATTTGCTGAGTATATAATTCCAATAGCTACTACTTATCAAACAAAGCCTTATGTGATAGCCATAAATAAGTCAATGATTGAAGCAATTAGAGCAGATAAAGAATTTAAAAATGGAAATTATCCTATTGGTGCAGAACTTAAAGGACTTGCGGCTGCTAGAATGATAGGATATCTAAATTATATCTCTCCTTCAACATTTGAAAAAAAATTTGGAAGAGAATATGTAAAAACAGATGGAATGTTTGAGTTATTTGGAAGATTTCAAGTTGAAAGTTATTTAGAATATAATGGAGCAAATTTTCCTAAATGGTTTGATGCTTTAAGTTATATATATTTATTAAAAGCAATTTCTCTGTTTGATATAAGCAGAGGATTTAATTCTTTAGATGAAGCTTTTAAACAAATAAAAGATAAACTATTTTTAATTAGTTTTAGCGGAGATACTCTTTTTTTCCCTCAAGAGATGAGAGATATTAAAAAGTATATGGATAAAGTCGGAGGTAAAGCTCAGTATTATGAAATAGATAGTGATTATGGACATGATAGTTTTTTGGTAGAAATTGATAAATTTGATTATTTGATTAGTGATATTTTAAAAGGAGAACTTGATGCAAGATTTTGAAAAAAAACTTGAAGAAGCAAAAAAATTACTTGAGAAATTAAACGACCCAGAAATAACTCTTTATGATGCAATGGAGTATTATAAAAAAGGAATAAAACTTTTAGAAGAAGCAAGTAAAATGATAGAAGAAGCTAAACTTGAATTTGAAGAGATAAAAGGGACTAATTGAAAATAGCAGTAATACAAACAGATAATTTACCTTATGATACGGCAAATTTAAGTTATTTAATACAAAGAGCTAAAAAAGAAAAAGCCAAACTTGTTCTTTTACCTGAATATGTGCTCAATAGATTTTTCAAAGAGATAGAAAAAATGCCTATTTCTTTTATTAAAAATCAAACAAAACATCAACTAAAACATCTTAAACAGCTCTCAAAAGTTTATTCAATTACAATAATTGCTCCATTAATAAAAATAATTAAAGATAAAAAATTTAAAGTAATTGCAAAAATAGATGGAGAAAAAATTAAATATTATTATCAACAGGTTTATATGCCTTATTCACATTGGAGGGAAGATAAATTTTTTGATATAAACGAATCAACTCCTTTAGTATTTAATATAGACAATATAAAATTTGGAGTTATGTTCGGATTTGAAGCACATATTGAGAAATTTTGGGAATATTTTAATAAAAAGAATGTTGATTGTATATTAATACCAAGTGTTGGGACATTTAATTCTTATCAAAGATGGCTTAATATTTTACAAACTAAGGCTTTTTTAAATCACAAATATGTTATTAGGGCAAATAGAATTGGAGCATATAAAGATTGGGAATTTTATGGTAAAAGTTTTGGAATTAGTCCAGAAGGTGAAATTTTAAATATTTTAGGAAACAAAGAAGAAATAGGTATTTTTAGTATAAAAAAAGAAAAAATTATAGAAGCAAGAAAAGAGTGGAAATTTTTAGAACTTTCTAAATTAATCAAACACTTCTAAAATTTCATATGCTGTATTTCTTTTTGCAGGGATTTCTCCTATATCTTTAATTAATTTTATCATCTCTTCTTGGTTCATTCTATTTTGTGCTCCAGCACTTCTTACAACATTTTCTTCCATCATTGTTGAGCCTAAATCATTTGCACCATAAAGTAAAGCCATTTGACCAATATAGCTTCCTTGAGTAACCCAAGAACTTTGAATATTCTTAAAGTTATCAAGAAAAAGTCTTGCAACTGCTAAGTATCTTAAATATCTATTAGATGAAGTTTTTTGAGTAACAATTCCTTCTTTCATTAAAGCTGTGTTATATGGTTGAAAAGACCACATAATAAATGCTCTAAATCCTCCTGTTTCATCTTGAAGTCTTCTTATTTTCTCCCAATGTTCTACTATTTCTTCTACTCTCTCAACCGTTCCAAACATCATAGTTGCAGTAGTTTTCATTCCTATTTTATGAGCTGTGCGGTGAATTTCAAGCCATCTATAAGAAGAAATTTTTTTAGGAGCAATAATATCTCTTACTCTATCACTTAGTATTTCTGCTCCAGCTCCTGGGATTGAGCTAAGTCCTTTTTCTTTAAGTCTAATTAACACTTCTTCAATAGAAATTTTAGAAATTTTAGCAATATAATCAATCTCAGGCGCAGAAAATCCATGAATGGTAATTTGAGGATATTTTTTATGGATATGTTCTACTAAATTTTCATAAAAATCTATTTTTAAATTAGGATGCACACCTCCTTGAAATAGTATTTGAGTTCCTCCAATTTCAAGAAGTTCTTCTATTTTTTTATCAATTTCTTCAAAACTTAGAATATATGCATCTTTATCTTTTTTATGTCTATAAAATGCACAAAATTTACAATCTATCCAGCATATATTTGTATAATTTATGTTTCTATCAACAATAAAAGTGGTGATTTTTTTGGGGTGAAGTTCTCTTTTTTTCTCAAGTGCCATTTTGCCAAGAGTTATTAAATCTTCATTTTTTATTAAATTTATTGCTTCTTTTGCTGATAATCTCAATTTTTCTCCTTCTTTTTTGTATAATACATTTTATAGATAATATCAAAAAAGGCAACTTTATGGAAGAATTAATTTTAAATATTTCTCAAAAAACATTAGAAGAATTAAAAAAAGCAAATAAATTACCATATCCTTTGTATTATAAAGAAGTTTTTAATAAAATTGTAGAAGATATGAATATAGAAAATCAATTAAATCCTAAACTTTTATG
>JALVUH010000155.1 GCA_027035735.1 Nautiliaceae bacterium | reverse complement strand
CATCTTCTCTAAAACACTCAGCATATCCTGTATCAGTTTCATGAACTATAATTGAATAAACTTTTACTTCTTTTTCTCCATTTTTAAATTCCATAAGTTCTAATACTTTATCAATCATTAAAAAAAAGACCCTGCTAAATTGCTCAGCAGAGGGATTTACCGGAAGTTCTATCCATCTTTCGCTAAATTTTTTAGCAAATTTTATATACTCAGGATTATCCCCACTCCACAAAGTAATAGCATGGTCAAAACTATCAATCAAATCTTTTATATAAAGTTTCATAAGTCCAAAATCATAAACCATTTGTCCATTATCTAAAAAGTTTGATTCTAACTTTACCTCAACTTTGTAACTATGCCCGTGAATTGATTTTGAGCATCTCCTTGAAGTACAATGCCTTACAATATGAGCATTTTCAAATTTAAAAAGTTTTCTAATAATCATTTACACTCCTCTTTTTTTACCAAATAACCTTATATGAAGCCTATCAGAATATCTATACCCATTTTTTAAACAAAAATCAAATACAAAAGGTGCATTTTTTTCTAATTCCTCTTTAGTTGAGCCAAGCGGCATACAATAAATTGGAATATCAACTCCTTCTGTAATATCATCAATTTCTTCTTTTAAATACCTATCAATTACAAACTTAAAAAAACTTCTCTTAGCATTTTTAGCTATATTTTTAATAATCTCTTTTTTTACTCTTTTTTTATATTCTTCCTCACTATTTGATAACTTTACACTCATAGCAAAAGCTACTTTTTTATACAAAGGATATTTTTCAAAATCAGGAGAAATAGTAGCATTTGTTTCAATTGTAATATTTCCTCTAAACCACTCAATTAATGGATAAAGTCTATCAAAATAAAGTCCAGGCTCCCCACCTGTAATTACTAAATCAGGCTTAAATTTAAGATATTTTTTTATCTCTTTTTTTATCTCTTCTATACTTAAATTTTTCCATTCACTCTTATATTTTTTATCTACTGCATAATAACTATCACATCCTCTCTTGCCAAAGCCTGGACAAGTTAAATTACACCCTCCAACTCTAATAAAAACGCTTGGATTTCCAGCATATTTTCCCTCACCTTGAATTGAATAAAATATCTCACTAACTGGGATAAAATTTGTTATTTTTCTATTTTCCATTTTCAATTTTTATTACTCTCCAACTTTTCTCTACTAAAACTTTTCCACTTTTATAAATTCTACCTATAAATTTATTCCCTCTTTCAACTCTTCCAACCCCTTTTGGAGTCCCACTCATTATAATGTCTCCATCATCAAGCCCAAAAATTTCATCTATATCTTTAACTAAAAAATCTGGCTTATACATCATAAGCTCAACACCGCCTCTTTGAACAATTTCACTATTTTTCACAACTTCTACTTCTAAATCATTCAAATCATCTATTTCTACAAAATCACTAAATATAGCAGCACCTTTAAATGCTTTGGCTCTTTCCCAAGGAAGTCCTTTTTGTTTTAATTTAGTTTGAATATCTCTTAGAGTCAAATCAAATCCAAATCCAACTGCTACTATTTTTTTATTTTTAATTAAAAAACTAATCTCTCCTTCATAATGAAGCCCTTCTCTATATACAATCTCATCACTAATAGAACTATTTGGCTTTATAAAATATACAGGCTCGCTTGGGATTTCATTATTAAGCTCTTTAATATGCTCTACATAATTTCTACCAACACAAACAATCTTACAAGGGGTTATTTTTTCTTTAAAGTTGACTCTTTTCATCAAGATACCTTTTAAATTTCTCTTTTAAAATAGGAAGTTTTTCTTTAATAATTTTTTCAATAAGTGCTAAATTTATACCTTCATATGAATGAACTATAAAATTTTTAACATTATAAGCACCTTTTGCATCTTCTAATAAATCTAACTCTTTTAAAACTTCCTTATCAATTTTGTTTATCTCTTCTCCTATTTGAGATAAGTGCATTAAAATTGCAGGTCTTGCTTCTATCTCATCATTCAAAGCAATAGTTACATATTTATATTTTTTAACTATCTTCTCAATAAATTCTATTCTCTCAATAATAAATTCTATTTTAGGAAGATTTCTATCAAACATAAATTTTATCTTTCATATATTTTTTAGCCACTCTATTTAAAGTACTCTCATCTATTAAATCAACTTTTCTATTAAATTTTTTTTGTAATTCCTCTTTTATTTTTGCTAAATTATTTATTATTTCAAAAGCATCTTTACTTAAAGCCTCTTTTTTTAAAGAATATACAATATCAATATCGCTATTTTTATTAAAATCTCCTCTCGCAAAAGAACCGACTATATATTTTATATCTATAAAATTTTTATATTTGTCTTTAAACTCTTTTAATATTTTTAATTCCTTATTTTCCATTCTTAATTCTTCATTTCACAAAGTTTAGCATACCCTTTACCAACCCTTGCTACTGGCTCAAATTCTCCATCCATATACATCTTTTCAATTTTAAGAAAAAAAGGAATTGTAGCCATCTCATCTTTCTCAAAAGTTCCATATAAAGTAGTTAAAAATGCTCTTTTACATCCTTTTACAATTGGTGGAAAATTATCATCAATTCTTTTTAGTTCTACATTAAATTCATCAGCCTCACTTACATTATGAGGTAAAACTTCACTAGTTTTATCCATTTTTTCAGTAAGTTCAATTGGCACTAAACAAACAGTTGCTTTTTTTGTCTCTTTAATATTCTTAAATGTATCTTTAGGTTCATTAATATTAGGTTTTTTTCTTCCAATACTAACCATTAAAAGTGGAGGTTTACTTGAAACTCCTGTAAAATAGCTAAAAGGGGCAACATTAATAACTCCATCATTTTCAGTTACTATCCATGCAATAGGACGAGGAATAATATTTCCTGCCATTAACTTATATCTCTCTTTAGCTTCTATTTCATTAAAATTTATTAATTTCATTCTAAACTCCCCAAATACTAATTACTATTTTTCTATTGCTAGGATAATCTCTATGTTCATTTAAATAAATTCCTTGCCAAGTTCCAAGATTAAGCATCCCATTAGTAATAGGAATATTAAGGCTTACTCCAAACATAGAAGATTTAAAATGAGCTGGCATATCATCAGCACCTTCAAGTGAGTGGTGATAAAAATATCCATCAGGAATAAGCTTAGAAGAAATCTCTTCCATATCAACTCTTACATCAGGTGAAGCATTCTCATTAATTGTAAGAGATGCTGAAGTATGCTTTAAAAACAGATTCATCATCCCCATATTTATATCACTTATATCAATTGCTTTTAAAATTTTATCAGTTATTAAAAAAAAGCCCCTGCTTGGAGCTTTAACTATAATCTCTTTTTGTCTAAAAATCATCAAGATTCAAGCTCCCTTTAGAATAATTGACCACATTTCCTTCAAAGAAGTTTGTTTTTTGATCATTAAAACTAGAAAAACTATCAAACCAGCTTATAGGATTTTTGAGTCCAACTTCTGGGAATAAAAGCTCAAGCCCCATAGCATTTGCTCTTTTATTTGCTAAGTATTTTGTAAATCTATCAATAAGTTCTTTAGAAAGTCCCAAAATTTCATCATTTGTAATATAAAATCCCCAATCTCTCTCAAGTTCATATGCAGCATAAAGCATCTCTTTTATATTTCTATAAACTTCTGGAGTGAAAAGGTCTGGGAATTCTTTTTGAATTTCTTTAAAAATATTTGCAAAAAGTGTAGTATGAGTTACTTCATCTCTTTGAATAAATCTAATCATTTGAGCACTTCCAATCATTTTACCAGCTCTTGCAAGCACATAAAATGCTGCAAATCCATTGTAAAAATAGATTCCCTCTAACGCTTGATTTGCAACAATCATATAAATTTTAGCAATATCATCCCCTTCAAGAGCTTTTCTTCCCCACTCCTCATAAACATTTCCAATAAATTCATTTTTTTTGCGAAGATTTTCATCAGCTCTCCACATCTCATAAATCTCATCAGTATTAAGAGAAATAGAATCAACCATAACAGCATAGCTTTGAGAATGAAGTGCCTCTTCAAAAGCTTGTCTAACCAAACACATATTAACCTCAGGTGCTGTAATCCAAGGGTTAACATGATCAGGTGTGTTGTTTGTTTGAATTGAATCCATAAAAATAAGCTGAGAGAGTGCTTTATCATACATTCTTTTTTCTGCTGGAAGAAGCTGGCGATACTGCCTTGCATCTTCTGTTAAATCTACTTCTCTTGGAAACCAAGTATTAGCAAGCATCATCTCCCACAAATTATAAGCCCAAGGATATGATAGTTTATTAAGATTTATAATTCCCTCAGTACATCCATTGATAATAGAGGTAGTAGAACCTCTATGCATTGGACAATTATAGTTAAATAGTCTTTTTATTTGCATTATTGCCTCCTTTTATTGACATCCATAACACTCAACGCTTCTATCCATCACCTCTTCATTCATTTCAGGAGATTGACTTCTTAAATAATAAAACGATTTAAGTCCTAGTTTCCATCCAAGTGTATAAATTTCATTTAGATATCTTCCACTTGCTTTATCAGTCGTAATAAATATATTTAAGCTTTGACCTTGGTCTATCCATTTTTGTCTAATTGCAGCAGCTTTTACAAGTATTCTTTGGTCTAGCTCGTATGCCGGAGTATAAAACATATACGTCTCAGCACTTAAATTTGGAACTACTACAGGAATTAGCCCACTTAAATTTTCTTCATACCATTTTCTTTTGTAAACTGGTTCAATTGTTTGAGTAGTACCTGTTAGAATTGAAATAGAGCTAGTTGGGGCAATAGCCATTAAATATCCGTTTCTAATACCTTTTTTTACTTTTTCTCTTAGTCCTTCCCAATCATACTGAGTTGCACTAAATAAATCTCTTTGAACAAGTTTTTTCGCTTCTTCATTGGCAGTATCTATTGGCAAAATTCCTTTTGACCATCTGCTTCCTTCAAACTCTGGATAAACTCCTTTTTCTCTTGCAAGTTCAGCACTTGCATTAATAGCATGATAGCTTATACCTTCAAAAATCTCATCAATAAGTTTCAAATGCTCTTCACTTCCCCAAAAGATTTGTCTCTCAGCAAGCATTTGAGCTTCGCCCATAGCTCCAAGCCCAATAGCTCTATTTCTAAGATTTG
>JALVUH010000154.1 GCA_027035735.1 Nautiliaceae bacterium | reverse complement strand
TAAATAACTCCAAATCATCTTCTTCCTTTAAGGGAGTAATCTTTGCTATTTTTTCACCTGTTCTTTTATCCACTACAATAATTGGCTCTTTTGCTTTTTTGATGATAGAGATATTTTTTTGAAGTTCTCCAATTGATATTGTCATTTTTTAGCTCCTTTTGATTTATATAAATAGTATAGCATACTTTATATAAATTTATCTATTAACCTATTGTCTACCCTAAGGGGACAATAAAAAGGGGACAATAAGCTTAAAACTACCGAAATATCGGGCTTTTAAGTGTCTCCAAAAGCGGGGACAATAGAGACAATTAAATTAAAATAAAAATTATTGTCCCCTGATATTTAAAAGAAAAAAGGATTCAAATATACGTATTTTAGGGACTTTTGAGCTATTTTTCTATTGTCCCATTGTCCCCTAAAAATTTAAAAAAGAATAGACACAATAAAATATCAAAAAAAATTATTGTCCCCATTGTCCCCATTGTCGGGAGACAATGAAATAGCCGAAATTTAGGGCTTTTGACGACATTGTCCCCTGTCCCATTGTCCCCTTAGGGTATAAATATACAAAAATGCAGGTTTAAAAAAAGTGACAATGGGCTTAAAATAGCGGTAAATAGGGAATTATAAAGAGTAATTAATAAAAATTGTCTGTCACTAAAAATCGTATTTATTTATATATATATGCAAGTAAATTTTTATTTTTAAAATTGCCTTTAAAAGGGAGATTAAAGAGAAGTTATTATTAGTTGTTTTCCTTTGCTAATTATTCTAAATTCTCCATATTCATTAATGTAGTTTCTTATAATATTTTCTACTATATCCTTTTTGAGTTTTAATGGTTTATAAATTTCTCTTAGACTACATTCCCCTTTAAAGGCTAATAGTTCTTTAACTTTAATTATTATTTTATGCTCAAGCAGTTCGTTTTGAGTTTCTTTATAGCTTAATACCTCTTCTATAAGCTCATCATAATTAGCAATAAATTTTCTCATATATTCTACGCTTTGCTCTATAACTATATCGCTTATCTTATCGCTAAAATAACCTAACTTATAACAATCTAATAAATGTAAGGTAAACATTACGCTATTAAAATTTTGAATAACTCTAACATAAAGATTTGCAAATGGATTTTTGTATTCCATAAGCTCTACTTTTTGAATATAAATATCCTTTTTAAAAGCCATATAAAAAGGATTGTCAATATAATCATTTCTTATAGGTCTGTAATCATTTCTTCTTGAAAAGTCAATTATATCCCTTGCAATAAGATTAAATTCATTTATTTCCTCTAATTGAAGCTCATAAATTTTTGGAGTATTTTCAAAATCTCTAAAATTGTTGCTAAATGCAATTAATCCCCTATTTAATAAGCCGCCTTTTAAATGCTCGTAAAAGTTTTTTATCCCCAAATACTCTAAGTTAGTATCTCCATAAACAAATAAAAGTGCATTTTCTATATAATGCTTATCTGCTTCTTCTAATAAATTTTTATAACTTGGAATATTTATAACTCTTTTTCCATAAGCGTCAATAATAAAAGGCAGTATTTTATGGTCTTGTTTAATTTGTTTTCCCATTTCTCCCATTTCTATCATCTGCACGGGAATTTGCATAAAATACATATATAACGCCTCTGGAGAAATTGCGTCAGTGTGAATAGATTTAAAGCCTTTTATAGCTCTTTTTTCTTCTTTTGCTAATTCTCTCTCTTCTTTTTGTTTTGCTTCTACTTCTTTAATAGCTGGTCTTAATAAAAGAGTTCTTAAATGGCTCACTAATGAGCTTTTTCCCATACTTGTAGGCGATAGGTCATACACATAAAAAGCGTTATTGATAACTTTATTGAAGCCACCATAAGCAAATAAATAAGCTATATTTTGAATTGCTTTTATTTGGATTTGATTGTAACTTGCCTCAGTTCTGTTATAAACTAAATCGCTGACTTTATCTATCAAATTCCCAAATTCAAATTTATCACTTAATGAAACATTTTTAACGTTTTCTTCTTCATTTTGTTTAATTTCTTCTGATTGTTTGGTATAATTTTTATTATATATTTCCTCACTTTCTTTCACTGCTTGATTAAATAATTCACTATAATTTTTACTTAGCATTAATTACCTCCTTTTAAAAGTTTTAGTAAGTTTTCAATAATCAAATCTTTATCCTGCACTTCTAAAATGTAGTCTCTAAAGTCGTAACCCTTGCTTGGATTATCAACTAATTTATAAAACTCAATTATCTTTGGTTTGCTAAACTCTTTTAGATGTGCTTTTAATGAAGTAGCGGCTTTAAATCCGCTTTCATCATAATCTGGTAGTATCAATATATGTCTGCCCTCTAACTTCTCTTTAATGGCTTTAAAATAAGGGTTATAAGGCAGATTATACGCTTGGCTGTCGCTTTGCAAAATAAAGTATTCAAGCCCAAGCATATTAAAGATTAAAGCCTCAGCCATTCCAAAAGCTACAAAGCAGTATGAATAATTATCATTTAGCCTGTAAGGAATAAATCCAGCTTTGCTTCCTCTGACTTTATACCACTTGATAATGCTTCCGCTTTTAGTTCTGTATCTTCTGATACTTGCAGTCTTAATTTCCCCCGCTTTATCATACAAAGCCACTACCAAAGATGAATGAGTATGAATATAGCCCCACTCATCTTTGTAGTGGGTAATATAGCTTTTTAGCTTTACCATATCACTTTCAACTGCTTTTAATGTCTCGTTATGTTGATAATCAAGTTTTCCTACAAACTTATCTCCAAATATTTTTGTAAGCTCAAAATAATTAATAGTTCCAGTAGAAAAAGTAACTCCTGCTTTTTCCATCTCTTCTTTAAGGTTGTAGTTACTCTCTTCTTTAAAGGTGATAATAGGAGCGGTAGGCTTAAAGTTTTTATATTCTTTTGGGTCTGGTAGTTTAGAAGTTAACATTTAAAGCCTTTTGAATATACTCCACTGCTTCTTTAAAGCTCATTGAGTGATACTCTTGAAGCAAGTCAAATATATCTCCGCTCCAACCGCTCCCAAAGTCTTTAATAAGCCCGTCTTTTCTAACTCTAACGCTTGGAGTTCTCTCGGCTCTTATACTTGTAAAGCCTCTTTTGTCAAACTCATAACCTATAAACTGCATAAGTCTTACTACTTCATCCCCATTTAGATATAATTCTTTTAGCTTTTTAGCTTTCTCTAATGTAGTCATTTTTAAGCCTTTAAAGAGGATTTAGCAAATTCATTGCAATGAATACCTAAATACCTACACGCCTTTTTTAAGGCTTCCTGATGGCTTTTAGCAGGGATTACGATAGCTTTTTTCCCTGCTTCTATTTGGTAGATACCTTTGCTTATTTCAAAGATTTTTATTTCTTTTTTCATTAAAAATCCTTTAAATTTTCATTATTTAGCATTAACTGCTTCATTTAACTCTTCGCTTAAATTATTAAGCAGTTCATACAATTCATTAAAATCACTTGTTAAGCGGTCAAGCTCTACTACTTCGTCTTTCATTTCGCAATTACCATCAAGTTTTTCTAAAACCTCATCCAACTCATCAATTTTTTCTCCTAAAAACCTAACTGCTACATCAATATTTTTTGCGGTTCTTAAAAGTTTTGCATTCATTGTCTCTCCTTTAATTTAAGTCTAATAGTGAATTAATTGACACGCTGTTAAGTCTTTGAATTGTGTCTAATTTGCTTTTTAAAATATCAAGCATTCTTAAAACTTTTCTAATTTCATCTTTTGCTTCTTCATCTTCTTCAAGATATACGCCAGTAATAAATCTGTCACTTAAAAAGCCGTCTATTACATCAATTAACGCTCCTGCTTCTTCTATCTCGTTATCATTGCTACCAAGTAAGCTGATAACGCCTTTAAGAGATAATCTCTCTTTTACAGGTGCTTTGTTGTAGAATTTGCTATCCACTGCTTTTAGCTCTACTAACTCCTCTTCACCTCTTGCATTTAGTTTGATTGCTTTGTTCTCACTTATTGGAATAATTTTTGCTGGTGTCATTTGGTTTCCTTTCTTATTTTTTATAAGTTTTCAAAATAATTATCTTATAAAATAAAAGTATTGTCAAGATATTATCTTTATGATTGTTAAGTTTTTGATATAATTTTCTTATAAATGATAAATTTTTAAAGGTTGTTATATGAATTATCAAGAGTTCAAAAATAAACTTAAAGAATGCAAATTGACTATTAAAGAATTTGCAAAAATGACAGGTCTTAATCCTGATAGTATTTCTGCTAATTGGAAAAATAACAATGAAGTTCCCAAATGGGCTGAAACTTGGCTGGATAACTACATCAAAGCCAAAATCATAGACGATATAAAAGAAAAGGTCTGTCCTGTAAAGGAAGATAATGAGTGATAAATTAGAAGTTTTAAAAGCTGAATATTCTATTATGAGGGATAAATTATTACTTTTTGGTGCTGGTTTTGGTGGTAGTGCTACACTTATAACAAATATAAAAGACGTTAATGTATTTTCAATAAGTGCTGGAATAATTGGTACTTTTTCTCTTATAGGGCTTTTGGTAAATTTACATAAAGCTGGTAAAATACAAAAAGAATTAGAGCAAATAAAAAAAGGATTAAAAAATGCTTGAATTTTTAGCGGTGTTTTCTGCTGTAATGGTAACAATTTACGCCCTTGATAGTGTATTTCATCTTGGTATTTTTGATAAACTTGAAAAGCTATTAGAAAAATAGTCTTATTTGCCTCTCTTTTAGCTTCTATTGCATTTTTTCCATTTATAGCTATAATTACACCTCTTGAATTAAAAAAGCTCTTTTTAGCCTTTAAAAGAGGGAACATCATCTTTTCCCTTTTATTTGGAATATATTTTTCATAAACTTAAAAAATGCCTTTAGATATAATTCCAAGCCGATTAAATAAAGAATGAATATTTTCATCCTCTTTTCCCTTTTCTCTTTAAAGGCTCTCTTAATCTTGCTTCAATAATATTTCTAAGTTTTGTCATCTTTGCAATAGTTTTTGGAGTTCTTACCAACTCATAACAATCACATCTAAGCCCCTCAATTCTCACATTCATAATATTTTCATAACCGATATACTTTCTAATGTGGGCTATTGCATTAGTTATCTTTGATACTCCGCAGTTATTATTCACTTGATTGACTAACTCTCCATCTATTAGCTTTTGGATAAGACATAAAACTTCTTTAGTTCTTAAATATTTCCAGTCAAGCGGT
>JALVUH010000153.1 GCA_027035735.1 Nautiliaceae bacterium | reverse complement strand
CAATCGTATCATACAATAAATCAAATTCAATTCCAGCTTTTTTTAAATCAAGCCAAAGTAAAAAAAGCTCTTTATAAAGTTTTCCAAAATAATACTTTTTTCTTGGCTTCAAAATAGTAGGAATTTTCCCTCCTCCAAGCCACTCAAACTGCTTTTTTAAATAGTTTTCATCTCCTACACAAGGAGTTGTTAGAACCTCTACATCTAAATATTTTGAGAGAAAATAAGCAGTAGTCCCTGTCCCGCTTGGAAGAAATACTTTTAGGTTATTTTTTTTTGCATATTCATTAATTTCATCAGCCAAAAGTTTTATTCCTACTTCTGCTTCTTTAACCCTACCACCCTCTTCTATTATCAAAGTATTTTTATCCTCTAAAGACAATACAAATTCTCTAAGTTTTTCTCCTCTTAAATTAATTTCTATTATTTTGGCTCCGTTTTTAAGAGCTTCCAAATAATTTCCATGAGGATTTTGTTTTAGGAATGATGGAATATGATTGGTATAATAGATAAATTCTTTGTTTTTAAGTCTTGCAAGTAGTGAGAGAGAATACATTGCATTTGATTGATTAGAACCAAAAGAAATTATTCTTTTTTCTTTAAAATCATTCTTTAAAAAATAATAAAATTTTCTTGCTTTATTACCTTCAAATGGTCTTAATAAATCATCTCTTTTTATATGATAAAAATTATTAAAAAAGAAAAAAGGAGTAATTGGACTTTTTATTTAATAGCCCTTAAATCTTTGTAAGCTTGAATAACTCTATTTTTCATAGAAATTTCACCTTCTCTTAGCCATTTTCTAGGGTCATAATATTTTTTATTTGGTTTGTCTTCACCTTCTGGATTTCCAATTTGAGATTGTAAATAATCATGATATTTTTCAATATAAGCTTTTACTCCGCTCCAAAATGCCCATTGAGTATCTGTATCAATATTCATTTTTACAACACCATAATCAATTGCTTCATGAATTTTGCTAAGTTCACTTCCACTTCCTCCATGGAATACAAATCTAATAGGTTTTTCTTCTTTTAAATTAAATTTTTCTCTTACATATTCTTGAGAATTTTTAAGAATAATTGGTTCTAATTTTACTTTTCCTGGTTTATAAACACCATGAACATTACCAAAACTTGCAGCAATAGTAAATAAATCACTAACTTCACTAAGTTCTTTATAAGCATAAGCTACATCCTCTGGTTGAGTATAAAGTCTTGAATTATCAATTCCTGTATTATCTACTCCATCTTCTTCTCCACCAGTTACACCAAGCTCAATTTCAAGCATAATATCAAGCTTAGATAATTTCTTTAGATACTCTTTACAAGTAGCTACATTTTCTTCTAAAGGTTCTTCACTTAAATCTAGCATATGTGAACTAAATAGAGGTCTTCCATATTTTTGGAAATGCTTTTCATTTGCTTCAATAAGGCCATCAATCCAAGGAAGTAATTTTCTTGCTGCATGGTCTGTATGTAAAATTACTGGAATTCCATAAGCTTCAGCTAATGTATGAATATGTTTTGCTCCAGCAATAGCTCCTAAAATTGCTGCTTTTTGACCTTCATTATCAAGACCTTTACCAGCCCAAAAATGTGCTCCACCATTACTAAATTGAATAATAACAGGCATATTCACATCTCTTGCTGCTTCCATTACCGCATTTGCTGAATTTGTACCCACAACATTAATAGCAGGAAGAGCAAATCCATGCTCTTTTGCATAATCCATTACTTTTGCAGCTTCACTTCCTGTAAGTACCCCCGGTTTTACCAAATCCATAATTCCCATCTCTTCCTCCTTAATTTTGTGGAATTGTATATTTTACTTTATATGAATTTTGTAATTTTTGAAGTTCTTCTTTTAATTTTAATTGTTTTAGATAAGCAATGATTTGAGGTTTAACTTGTTCATATGGTAAATAATTATTATTTTTCTTTCCTTCTACTAAAATAACATGCCATCCAAATCTTGTATGAACAGGTTTTAAAGTAATCTCTCCAGGTTTAAGCTTCTCTGCAGCTTGTGCAAAAGCTGGAACCATTTGTTTTGGATTAAACCATCCAAGCTCACCACCATTTATTTTACTAGGACCTATTGAATATTTTTTTGCAAGTTCAGCAAATTTTTCTTCAAGTGCTTTTCCATGAAGTCCTTTTAATTCATTAATAAGTTTTTCCGCTTCAGCTTTACTTTTTACTAAAATATGTCTTGCTTTTATTTGAGGAGTTGTCCTAAAATAGATATCTTTATTTTTTTCATAAAATGCTCTTGCTTGTTTGTCACTTATTTTAATACTATTGTATTCATGTTTTACCCACATATCTACAGCAAGTTTCATAGCTGCCGCTTTATATTGAGGGGTATTAGTAATTGATTTAGCTTTTTTATTATAAAGTTCAAGTGTTTGAATATAATCGCTTACAAATTTTTTAACATGTTGAGCTGGAAGCTCTTGAAGTTTTATTCTATTATCTCCAGTAATTCCTTGAAGATAATTATTTACATCTTCAACTGTAATTTTTTTACCATCAACAATTGCTAAAACCGTATTATTCTTAAGCCCTTTTAAAGGTTTTCCTATCATTCCTCCACCATGCATTCCCATCATACCTTGCATTCCAGGGAAAGCAAATAATGAAGCTACTGCTATCATACTTCCAAAAACTATTTTTTTCATTTTAATCCTTTCTAATTTTTTATGCCATATTATGTATTACATTTTGAACATCATCAATATCTTCTAACACTTCTATAAGTCTTTCAACTTTTTCTGCTACCTCATCATCTACATCGCTCTCATTAGTTGCAACTAATTGAACATTACTCTCAATTATTTCAATTCCCTCAATACTATTTACTGCTTCAAGTACTGAGTTAAAATCTTCTGGAGCAGTTTCTATTACCAAAACTTCATCCATCTCTTTAATATCCTCTGCTCCAGCTTCAATTGCTTTTTCTTCAACTTCTTCATCTTTATCGCTTCTATTTACAACTATAACACCTTTTTTCTCAAACATCCAAGATACGCTTCCACTAGTTCCAAGATTTCCTCCCGCTTTTTTAAAAGCGTGTCTAATTTCTGCTACGGTTCTATTTTTATTATCAGTTAAACATTCAACCATAATCGCAACACCACCAGGTCCATAACCTTCATATACAACTTCTTCTAATGTAACACCTTCTAGATTACCTGTAGCTTTATCAATTGCTCTTTGAATATTTTGCATAGGCATTGAATCAGCCTTTGCTCTCTCAATCGCAAGTCTAAGTGCTGCATTAGTATCAGGATTACCTCCTCCTTGTCTTGCAGCAGTCATTATGGCTCTAACATGTTTTGTAAAAATTTTAGATTTTTTAGCATCTTCTTTTGCTTTTATATGTTTTACTTTTGACCATTTATTATGACCAGCCATATCTCTCCTTTTATAAAATATTTGTTATTATATCAAGAAAAAAGGCTTTTGATAAAAAAAGGAGATAGAATGATATTAAGAACGCCTGAAGAACTTGAAGAGATAAAAAGAAGATTTCTAGAACATTACAAAGGAAGTAAAACAGAGCTTAATTATAGAAATGATTATGAATTATTAATAGCTATCATTCTCTCAGCTCAATGTACTGATAAAAGAGTTAATATGATTACACCTACGCTTTTTGAAAAATATCCAGATATTGATTCTTTAGCAGAAGCTGATATTGAAGATATAAAAGAGATAATAAAATCCTGCTCTTTTTTTAATAATAAAGCAAAAAATATTGTAGAAATGGCAAAAAAAGTAAAAAATGAATACAATTCTAAAATTCCAAGAGAGCATAAAGAGTTATTAAAACTACCAGGAGTTGGAAATAAAACAGCTAATGTATTTTTAATTGAACTTGAAGGTGAAAATAGAATGGCAGTTGATACCCATGTATTTAGAGTAAGTCATAGATTAGGAATTACCGATGCAAAAACAGTAAAAGAGACTGAAAAAGATTTGGTTGAAGCATTTAAAACAGACTTAAATGAGCTCCATCAAGCATTTGTATTATTTGGAAGATATATCTGCACTGCCAAAAATCCAAAATGTGAAAAATGCTTTGTTCCAGATTTTTGTGTAAGCAAAGAAAATTTTAAACCAAAATAAAAGTAAAAAATTTACACTATTTTTCAAAAATTAAAATAAGCTTTTCTGCTTCATTGCTTCCATATAGAGAAATTGGAATAATATCTTTTAACTTCATATTTGTTGATTTTTCTATTATCTCTAAAGGATGATAATATTGAACTATTTTATTTTGTTTTTTTACATAACAATTCTCATCTTTTTTTTCAAAAAGAGTAATTTCTGTAATAAGTTTATCATCTTCAAATTCAGAATAAAGAACTGAGAATTTATCTTCATTTTCTGCTTTTAATGTCCCAATTGCCAAATCTTCCATTGCATATAAGGTATTTATATCAAAAACAAAATATTTATTTACTACTTTCTCTACACAAGAAAAAAATTTTTTCAATTCATCAGAAGATAAATAATTAATTACATCAAAAACAGCCACCGCCGCTTCAAATTTCTCATTTAATTCACATACATCAATTGCTCTACAATCACATCCTTTTTTTATTGCCTTTTTTACTTGAGCTTTGCTTAAATCCACACCTTTAATATCAAATCCATTTTCTTTTGCCATTAAACAAAAATCTCCTCCACCACATCCAATATCAAGAACACTTTTTACATTAAGTTCGTTTAAAATAGTAATAAACTCTCCCCATAAAAGGTGAGCAGCTTCTTTATCTAAAAATAATTCTTCTACTTTAGCATACAAATCAAGCGCCATGAACTCTTCCTATTTGTTCTAAAATCTTTAAAATTTCTCTTTTTTTGGTAGAAAATGAATTTTTATTTGCAATCACTCTTGCAGATGAATGCATTATAACTTCTTTTTCTTCAAGTCCGTTTTCTTTTAGTGTATTTCCAGTCTCTACTATATCCACAATAACATCACTAAGACCTACAAGTGGAGCTAGCTCAATTGAACCATTAAGTTTTATAACTTCTACAGGAATTCCTTTTTTATTAAAATAATTTTTCGCAATATTTGCTAACTTACTTGCTACTTTAATTTGAGTTTTCTCTCTAAAACTCTCATCTCCTTTTATCCCTGCTACACTAACTCTACATTTCCCAAGCCCTAAATCCATAAGCTCTAATACATTAGAATTAAGCTCAGTTATCACATCAAGCCCCACTACCCCAATATCAGCCGCTTGTTTTTCTACATATGTAG
>JALVUH010000152.1 GCA_027035735.1 Nautiliaceae bacterium | reverse complement strand
AGTATTCAAAGAAGCTGAGTTTTGTAGTATGTGTGGGCCAAAATTTTGTAGTTATAAAGTAACACAAAATGCACTTGAAGATTTTAATTGGGATGAGTTTAAAAAAGAAGCTATGGAGAAGATGAAAGGTTAAAAATGATTTTAAATATTCATCCAAAAAGTAAAAAAATAACTATTGAAATTCCGGAAGAATTAGTAGATAAAGATTTGAGAGTTGAGATAAAGCCTAAGAAGAGTTTAAGAGGAATTTTAAAAGTTAAAGATACAAAAGATGAAAGTAATGCATGGCTAAAATGGGTTAAAGCTAATTATGATAAGAGTTGATACTAATATAATTGTTAGATATTTTGCTGATGATATAAAAGAACAAGCTGATAAAGCTCAAGAGATTTTAGAAAATGAAGAAGTTTTTATATCAAGTGAAGTAATTGCAGAAGTTATTTATGTAATGTTAGAACATTTGATAAAAAACTTTTAAAGTGTATTGACAAAAATAAAAAAAATATATATAAGTCATAAAAAAATTTTATAAGGAGTAAAAGTGAAAGAAAAAATTAAAGAAGCCCTAAAAAATGTAGTTTATCCAGGGTTTAAAAAGAGTGTAGTTGATTTTGGATTTGTAAAAGATATTGAAGTGAGCGAAGATGGGAAAAAAGCTATTATTACTTACCAAATTCCATCAAGCGATGATGAGGTTGCTCAAAAATTAAACGACACTACAATTGATGAGCTTAGAAAAATTGGAATTGAAGCAAGTGTTAATATCATAAGACCTAAAAAACCAAGAGAGACAAGCTCTAGAGGCGTTAATAAAATGCCAACTGTTAAATCTTTTGTAATGGTAAGTAGTGGTAAAGGTGGAGTTGGAAAATCTACAACAGCAGTAAATTTAGCACTTGCACTTGCTAAAGAAGGCAAAAAAGTAGGAATTCTTGATGGTGATATTTATGGTCCAAATGTAGCAAGAATGCTTGGAATGCAAGATAGAAAACCAGAAGTTGTAGGAAATAAAGTAAAACCTTTTGAAAATTATGGAGTTAAATTTATCTCTATGGCAAATTTACTGCCTGAGGGAAAAGCTTTAATGTGGAGAGGTGCTATGCTTGTAAAGGCACTTCAACAATTTATGGAAGATGTTGATTGGGGAGAACTTGATATTCTTGTAATTGATATGCCTCCAGGAACAGGTGATGCTCAAATGACAATGGCTCAACAAGTTCCAGTTACAGCAGGAGTAGCAGTTACAACTCCTCAAACAGTAGCAGTTGATGATGCAAAAAGAAGTCTTGATATGTTCAAGCAACTTCATATTCCAATTGCTGGAATAATTGAGAATATGAGCGGATTTATTTGTCCAAATTGTGGAATGGAGTATGATATTTTTGGAAAAGGTGCTGCAGCAACTTTAGCAAAAGAGTATGATACTAAGGTTTTAGCTCAAATCCCAATTGAGCCAGAAATTAGAGAAGGTGGAGATACAGGAAGACCGATTGTAGTAGCTAGACCTGAGAGTGAAAGTAGTAAAAGATTTAGCAAAGCTGCAAAAGAATTGATTGAATTTATTGATTATGTTTTAAGTGAAGATTTAGCAGGAAATGAGATGATTCAACCAATTTATGGAGTAAATGGAGCGCCAAGTGCTTGTAGTGTTAAACACTAAAAACTAAACTTTTGAGAGTAGAATTTGTATATTCTTTTGGAGGTTTTACCTCCTCTTTGTATTTAAAATTACTCTCTTTTTCTACTAAATTAATTAAATCTTCTTTATTAATTTTTGGAGAATTTACACAGGCTATTAGAGTTGTGTTTTTGTGTGAAATGTCTTTTAGGCTTTTTATTATTTTTTTATAATCTTTACTCGCAATAAAGCTTCCTTTTTGAAAAGAAGGTGGGTCAATTATAATTACATCAAATGGAGCAAATTTTTTAAAATTTGATTTTAATACATCTCTTCTTAAAAATCTTATGTTTTTTAAATTTAAATTGTTAATTTGATGATTTTTTTGTCCAGTGATTAGGACATTTTTATTCATATCTACATTGATAATTTCGCTAGCTCCCCCACGCCTTGCATACATAGAAAATCCGCAAGTATAAGCAAAAAGGTTTAAGACTTTTTTATCTTTTGAAAATTTTTCAATGTATTTTCGCGTATTTTTCATATCACCGAAATATCCTATGTTTTGGTTATAAAAGTTTAGTATAAATTTAAAGCCGTTTTCTATTGCATAGTATTTTTGAGGTATTTCTCCTATAAAAGCGTAAGTTTCGTTTGAATATCTTCTTTTAACTATTATATGTTTGTGTCGGGAGTTTTTGATATAGTCTTTTAAAAATTCTAAGAAAGGCTTCTCATCAACTTTTTCATAAAACTGCACAAACAAAACCTCATCAATACTATCAATTGTTAAAAATTTATATTTTTTCTCTCCTCTTCCGTGATATAGACGCTTAAACTCTTTATTAAGGTTTATTGGTAATGAAAGCAAAAGTATCCTTTTTTGTGTAGTTAAATATTAAAAAGTTTAAGATTTATAAATGCTTTTAAATAAACTATTTTAATTTTTAAAATTTTAATTAATTTTTATAAAAAAGTTAAATATTTTATTTTAAGGAATTTTTAAAGTTTCAGTTTTACAATGGCACAAAAAAGGAGAAACAATGAAAATTGTGCCGTTGAATGAAAGATATTTAAATGAAGCAGAAAAACTTATTGAAAAAATTTTTCAACCTATTGAAGAAGAAAAATTAACTTTGAGAAGTTCTATTTATCCTGAAAAATATAAAGATTATCTACAAAAACATGGATTTACAGAATTAAAATATTATGTTTTGATTGAAGATGAAAAGGTTATAGGAATAACAGGCTTATATGCTTATGATAAAGATTTTTATTGGCTTGGATGGTTTTGTGTGGATAAAAAATACAGAAATAAAGGATTTGGAAAGAAACTTTTGAATTTTGCAATCTATAAAGCTCAAACTAAAAAATTTTTATATCTTTATACGGAAGATTATGATGAATTTAAAAAAGCAAGAAAACTTTATGAAAAATTTGGGTTTGAATTATATAAAAAAGAAGGTAAATTTCTTTATTACAAATTTGATTTTTTAAAACATAAAGATAAGTTCGTTAATGTTTTTTCTAATATTGAACCTTGTAATAACAAAACATATAAAAAGAATTAGAATGATTTATTTAGTAGCTGTATATACAGAAAAAGTTTTAAATCCAAAAATGGGGTTTGATTCGTTTTTTATTAAAAAACATTATAACAAAAGAGTTGTCGAATTTAAGACCATGCCTTCAAATGATGAATTAAAAATAATAATCCAAAAACATTATTTGAAAAACCGCTTTTTAGAATATTTTTCTAAAAGAGTTGAAGTTAAATATTATTTGTTATCTGATTCTCCGTATGCACCGATAGTAAACGGCAGAATTTATTCTAAATTTAATACACATGGGAAATTAATAAAGGAAGGAAACTAAAATGGAAATAAATTGTTCTGAAATAATAGAAAGATTGAATTATCAATTTAAAGAAATGTTTAGTGTTAATGAATTGTGTGAAATTATTAAAATAACCAATGTAGTTTTTGAAAATTTTATTTTTATTCCTACTGATAAAGGAGATTTTGAAATTTCGTATGAATGGAATGATGATGGTAAATTAGAAATTCGTTTTTATGATAAAAATTATTACATTCTTCCACAAACTATCAGTAAAAAAGAATTCTTTAAAAGATTAAAAAACAGTAAAATTGGACATTGTGAAATAATTGTGTTAGATAAATGAAAGGCATTAAAATGAAAATAAGCCAAATAATAAGTTTTAAAACTAAAAATGATATGAATATAGATATCAAAATGGATGATTTAGATGAAATCTTTTCTTATGAAGGATTTTCGTATATAAAAACAATCAATTGTAAAAAAATGGAACAATGTATAGAAAAAATTAAAAATTTTAAATTTACTCCAAAAGGAGTAGTTGTAAAATTTGAAATTAGTGAAAATTTACCAGATTCTGATATTTACGACTTTTTAAGTATTATTGAAGAGTTAGCCCATGAAGATGCAGATATGATATTTGGATATGAATTTACTAAAAATGAAAAAATAAAAATTAATTTAATCTTTACTGGAATAAATTTAAATTGTTAAGAATTTTAAGTGTCTACAGATATTTAAGTAAAATTACAAAAAAAGGAGAAAGTGATGGAAGTTATGAAAGAAGTTATTGGAAAGTTACAAGAAAATATAGAAAAATCAAATGGCAGTGTTGAAGAAATGCAATGTATATTTTATGAAACTGCAAAAGAATTGATGAATGAATGTATGTTAAAAATTGAAGATAAAGAAAACAATAAAGTTTTAGAAATAGAGTTAAAAGAAATAGAGTTTTATTTTTTTGATTGTAAACATCCAGATATTTATACTCATTTAGATAGATTACAAAAAAAATGTTGTAAATTATACGTACATAAAAAAATAGATGGACGTGGAGGAATTGATATTACATTTGGCAATGATGAATATTATGGAGGTATTTTAATTAGAGGAATTGAAATTAAGGAAGAATATATCAGTGGTCCTGCTAATGTTAGAAAATTTATTATTGATTATTTTAACAAATATGATTATAGGGAGCTTAGTGAATTTTTTAGTGATAATAATAAATGTGAAATCAAATTATTGAGAAAAGACAAAAAAAACTTACTTCTCCATTCAAGAAGAGTTGGATTAAATTTTGAATTAGAACCAACTTATGCAAATGCACTATATAGAATTATTGATTTAGATTATCTAAAAGATACAAAAAGACATAAAAATAAAAAAAATGTTCCTGAAATTACAAAAGCTGAAGTTATTTCTATTGAAAGTGGAATAATAAATAGTGAAATGGTAAATAATGAAAATTATAATAAAAAAAATATAATAAATCCAAGATCTAAATCATACAAAGATGAACTTAAAAAAATTAATAAAATTTTATTAGATAATATTAAATTGTTTAAACAAAAATTACAAGAAAAAGAATGTATTAAAAATAAAGGCACTGAATGAATCTTAAAATATTTACAACCTCTCGTCAGATAAGAAAGTGGCTTGAAAGTAAAGATAATCAATTTCTTGATAAATATACTACTTTAGGGGATTTTTTAGGAAAAATTATAGTAGTTGATAATAAAAAATTTATTGATAAGGATTTGAGGAAAAAGTATCTTTTTGAAGCGATAAAAAATGTAGATGTAGAAAAACTAGGCATTAGCCGTGAATTTATAAATTTTTTTGAGGATAGTGATTTTATTTTTTCTTTTTTTAATGAATTGTTTTTAGAAA
>JALVUH010000151.1 GCA_027035735.1 Nautiliaceae bacterium | reverse complement strand
GGTCTTCCATTTTTAGCTTTTAAAACTTTTTTACCTTTAAAGTGAGATAAAGTATTTGTATTATTATCACATACTACAACTACATCTCCACCTTTTCCACCATCTCCTCCATCAGGTCCACCTTTGGGAATAAATTTTTCTCTCCTAAAACTCACACATCCAGCCCCACCTTTACCTGATTTGACTGTGAGTTTTATGTTATCAACAAACATAAAAATCTCCTTATAGAAATAGTTGAATAATTTTACCTAAAAAGTAACAATAAAAAAATGATTTTGGATAAAGAGGAGGAAGAAATTAATCTTTTGTAGGATAAACTGAAACTTTTTTTCTATCTTTATCTTTAATTTCAAATTTTACATAACCATCAATTAAAGCATAAATTGTATGATCTTTTCCCATACCTACATTATTTCCAGGATGAACTTTTGTTCCTCTTTGTCTAATAATAATATTTCCTGCTCTAACAAATTCTCCACCAAATTTTTTAACGCCAAGTCTTCTACCAGCTGAATCTCTGTTATTTTGAGTTGACCCTTGTCCTTTTTTATGTGCCATTTATGCTCCTTACGCTTTAATTTCTTTTACAACTACTCTTGTAAAATCTCTTCTAAATCCTCTTTTTTTCTTAGAGTCTTTTCTTCTTCTTTTTTTGAAAATAATTACTTTTTTCCCTCTAGCATTATTAATAACTTCTAAAACTACTTTAGCACCTTCAACTACTGGTGTCCCGATTTTAATTTCATTATCATTTTTTACTAAAATAACATCATCAATTTCAATTAATTGTTTTGGCTCAGCGCCTTCAATTCTATCTAGTTCTAAAATATCACCTTCATGAACTTTATATTGTTTTCCACCATGTTTAATTACTGCATACATATTTTAACCCTTTTACTCTGGTTTTAGGATGAAATATTACCAGTAAATCCTTAAAAATACCTTAAATTAAGTAAAATTTAAGAAATTACCGCAATACATTCAATTTCTACTTTTGCTCCTTTAGGAAGCTCTTTAACTGCTACTGTACTTCTTGCAGGTTTATGAGAAAAATATTCTCCATAAACTTCATTAACTGCACCAAAATCATTAATATCTGCCAAAAATATTGTAGTTTTTACAACATTTTTTATATCCGCACCAGCCGCATTTAAAACTGCCTTTAAATTTTCACAAACTTGTTTTGTTTGAGTTTTAATATCAGCATCTAAAAATTCTCCTTTAGGAGTTAGAGCAATTTGTCCTGAAGTAAATATCATATTCCCTACTTTAATCGCTTGAGAATATGGTCCTATTGCTTCTGGAGCATTTGAAGTATGAATTTTTTCCATTTTTATCCTTTTTGCAAAATTATACCAAATCTCCTTTTTTTAAGTTTCCATTTTCACATTTTATAATACCTTTTTTCTCAGCTTTTTCAATTGCTTCTTTTGCTAATATTTTTCCTATTTCAATAAGCATAGGAGCTTTATGAAAATCATACCATTGAGCAACATTTCTTGGCACATCTATTTGAATATCTGGAACATACTCTGCTTTTCTATATCTATAAATTACATCCATCATCAAATCAATTGACATATTCACTGGAGTCTCTTTTTCTTTAAAAAGAGAAGACCAAATATCTTCTAAAATTTTTTGAGTTTTAACAACCTCTTTTGAGAGCTTAAATTCTAACTCTCTCTCAGGAGCATATAAATCAACTGCAATTATTAAATCTGTCAAATCACTCATAACAGGAGCTATTGGCATTAAATTCAACACTCCTCCATCTACTAATATTCTTTTATTTATAATAACTGGATCAAATACTCCAGGAATTGAGGAAGATGCTTGCATTGCTTTGAATAAATCGCCTCTTTGAAGCCATATCTCTCTTTTTTTTGTTAAATCTGTAGCTACTGCAGTATATTTAATAGGCAAATCTTCTATATTTATATTTTTACCTACAATTTCTCTAATTTTTTCAAAAATTTTATTTCCATCTAATTTAAAAGGAGATTTCAAAAATTTAAAAATATCCAAAAAATCAAGACTAGTTACCCATTTTTTATATTTTTCTAAACTTCCACTAGCTTCTAATCCTCCAATAACCGCACCCATTGAAGTTCCAGCAATACTTTTTATTTCAAATCCATACTTTTTAAGCTCTTCAATTATTCCTATATGAGCATATCCCCTAGCTCCTCCTCCTCCAAGAACTAATGAAATTTTCAACTAAAATCCTTTTTATTTTATTATAACACAAAAATCTAATTTTAAAATTAAAAATTAAAAGTGTCAAAGGATTTTATTTTAAATAAAAAAAAGAGAGAGGAATTACATCATTCCTCCCATTCCTCCCATATCTGGCATTGCTGGAGCTTTTTCTTCTTTTGGCTCTTCTGTTACTGCCGCTTCAGTTGTAAGAAGTAATCCACTTACACTTGTTGCATTTTGAAGAGCAATTCTTTCAACTTTAGTTGGGTCAATAATTCCAGCTTCAAACATATTTACATATTCACCAGTTGCTGCGTTAAATCCTGTTTCATCATCAGCTTCTTCTACAGTTAATGCAACTACTCCTGGTTCATATCCGGCGTTCTCTGCAATTTGTTTAATTGGTGCTTTTACAGCTCTTTTGATAATATCAATTCCGATTTGCTCATCAGCATCTACTGCTTCAATTTCAGCTTTTTTAGCAGCTTTAAGAATTGCTGCACCACCACCAATTACAATACCTTCTTCAACTGCTGCTTTTGTAGCACTTAGAGCATCATCTACTCTATCTTTTTTCTCTTTCATTTCAGTTTCAGTTGCAGCACCTACTTTAATAACTGCTACACCACCGCTAAGTTTAGCAAGTCTTTCTTGTAATTTTTCTCTGTCATAATCGCTTGTAGTCTCTTCAATTTCTTTTTTGATTTGTTTAATTCTAGCTTCAATCGCTGCTTTATCACCTTTTCCATCTACAATTGTAGTATTTTCTTTATCTACTACAATTCTTCCAGCTTGTCCAAGGTCTGCTAGACTAGCACCTTCAAGTGTTCTACCAAGCTCTTCGCTAATTACTTGACCACCAGTTAGAATTGCAATATCTTGTAACATTGCTTTTCTTCTATCACCAAATCCAGGTGCTTTTACTGCTACTACGTTTAATACTCCTCTTAATTTGTTTACTACTAAAGTAGCAAGTGCTTCACCTTCTACATCTTCAGCAATGATTAATAATGGTTTATTTCCAGCTTGAACAATTTGTTCAAGTAATGGCAATAAATCTTTCATATTGCTAATTTTTTTGTCATATAATAAAATGTATGCATCTTCATACTCAGCTACCATTTTATCTGGATTTGTTACAAAGTATGGACTTAAGTAACCTCTATCAAATTGCATACCTTCTACTACTTCAAGTTCATCATGAAGTGATTTACCTTCTTCTACAGTAATTACACCATCTTTTCCAACTTTATCCATTGCTTCAGCAATAAGTTCACCAATTTTTCTATCGTTGTTTGCTGAAATTGTTGCAACTTGAGCAATTTGCTCTTTATTCTCAACTGGTTTGCTCATTTTTTTAAGTTCATTAATAATTGCTTCAGCCGCTTTATCCATTCCTCTTTTTACTGCAATTGGATTTGCTCCAGCTGTAATATATTTTAGACCTTCTTTAAAGATTGCGTGTGCTAAAACTGTTGCTGTTGTTGTACCATCACCTGCTTCATCCGCAGTTTTGCTAGCAACTTCTTTTACAAGTTGAGCTCCCATATTTTCTACTGGGTCTTTTAATTCAATTTCTTTTGCTACTGATACACCGTCTTTTGTAATATGTGGTGCTCCAAAACTTCTTTGAAGTAATACATTTCTACCTTTTGGACCCATAGTAACTCTAACAGCATCTGCTAATTTTTCAACTCCTGCAAGTAATTCTGTTCTTGCTTTATCAGAATATACGATTTCTTTTGCCATCTCTCCCCTCCTTTAATTATTTTTCAATTTTTCCTAAAACATCATCAGTATTTAATACTAAATACTCTTTTCCATTAATTGTAATATCAGTTCCTGAATATTTTGCAAAAACTACAATATCTCCTACATTAATTGGTAAGTTTTCATCTTCTTCAACTTCTTTTGAAATTGCTACTACTTTACCTTCAAGTGGTTTTTCTTTTGCATTATCTGGGATAATAATTCCGCTTGCTGTTTTTGCTTCTTCTTCCATTCTTTCTACTAAGATTCTTAAGCCTAGTGGTTTGAACATTTCCTCCTCCTTTTGTCAGTTAGTTATTTTAACTGACAAAATTATAATAAAAAAAATGCAAAAAGTCAATAAATTTTATATAATATTTTAAGAAATTTTAGTCAATTTAGCTAAATTTTTCTAAAATTAACCCATCATCTTATTTGGAAGCCAAAGTGAAATTTCTGGAATATAAGTAATTAAAATAAGCCCCAAAAGCATCACTAAAAACCAAGGGAGCACGGATTTTACTACTTCTTTAATAGGTTCACCTGTAATTCCACTAGCTACAAATAGATTTAGTCCAACAGGAGGTGTGAGCATTCCAAGTTCCATATTGATAGTTATAATAACTCCAAAATGAATTGGATTAATTCCTAAAGTTTTAGCAATCGGAAGAAGTAAAGGCACCATTATCATAATAATTGAGCTTGGTTCCATAAAATTACCTGCAATAAGTAAAATTATATTAACTGCAATTAAAAACATTATTTTATTTAAATGCATATGAAGTACATATTGAGTAAGCATTTCAGGAATATTTTCAAGAGTTAGAAAATAAGCAAAAATTGAAGCATTTGCAATAATAAACAAAATAATACCACTAGTTTTCGCGCTTTCAAAAAAAACTTCACCTAAATCTTTAAATTTAATATCTTTATAAATAAATAATGAAACAAAAAGAGCCCAAATTGCACTCACTGCAGCAGCTTCTGTTGGAGTAAAAATTCCTCCATAAATTCCCCCAATAATTATAACTATTGTCATTAAAGCCCAAAAACTCTCTTTAAATTTCTCCCATCTTTCCCTCCAGCTTGCCGGCTTTGTTTTTTTAAATCCAAGTCTTTTAGCTCCTATATACGTAACTGCCATAAGCATAAATCCAATCAAAAGTCCTGGAATTATACCTGCTATAAAAAGTTTCCCTATACTCTCATCAGCAGTAACTCCATAAATAATCATTACAATACTTGGAGGAATTAAAATACCAAGGCTTCCTGCTGTTGTAATTGTTCCTATTGCATAAGTTTTAGGATATCCAGCAGCTCTAATTGCTCCAAACATAATAGACCCAATTGCAGCAACTGTTGCAGGAGAGCTACCACTAACAGCTGCAAATACAATACTAGCCATTATT
>JALVUH010000150.1 GCA_027035735.1 Nautiliaceae bacterium | reverse complement strand
TAAGCAGGACCGAACTTTGGAGTAAAACATCCATCAGTTTTGAAATGAAACCATTTAGTCCTGCGTGATGCTAAAATACTTTTTGCTTTTTCAATTAAATCATAAAGCTCTTCATCGCTTAAATTCTCAAGCTCATTTAAGTTCATCAAGCGCCTTTTTTATAATCTTTTCAATATGAGGATATTCATAAATTCTTCCATGAGTTATACCATCAAGATAAATTATATCTTTTAGATTTTTAATCTTTTTTAAAAGATTTTTCAAAGATTTTTTAGGTATTACATCATCCTTTTTTAGGGCAATTACCACTGTTGGAATATTGGTTTTTGATATAAACTCAGCTTCATTGAATTTGTATTTCAAAAGCCACTCAACCGGTATAAAAGGGTATTTCTGTTTTGCAATAGATACAATACTATCAAACGGAGTTATAAGCACTAATCCTTTAAACTTATATTTTGAAGCAAGATAAGAAGCCACAGCCGTGCCTATACTTCTACCAATTACAAAATCGGGTTTATATTTTTCAAAAATTTCACTTGCCATTTTATAAAAATTCTCTTCACTTGGGCTCCCTTCGCTTCCGGCATATCCCGGATAATTAAATCCTACAAAATTATATCCTTTAATTTTTGGTGCCACTTTATCTAAAAATTCAATTACATTATTTGCATTACCACTGAAATACAAAACCAAAGGACAGTTTTCGCAGTTTTTAGTAAATGCACCTTCTAATCTTCCAACACTTGAATTAAAATATATTTTTTTAGCTATTTTTGGAGTATATTCTTTTGCCCATTTTCTGTTAAATACTTTTTCATCCTGTGTAAAATAGAGATACGCACATATTCCAACATAAATAAAAAAAAGGAAAAGAAGAATTTTCATTAAAATTCTATAAGCCCTTCTAGAGGTGAAGAAGCTGTTGCATAAGGTTTTTTAGGGATTCTACCAGCCTTATAAGCCATTCTTCCGGCAATTACAGCATGTTTCATAGCCTCAGCCATTGCTATTGGGTTTTTTGCTTGAGCAATAGCAGTATTTGTAAGAACACCATCAGCTCCAAGCTCCATAGCAACTGCCGCATCACTTGCAGTACCAATCCCGGCATCTACAATTACAGGCACATTTACCGCATCTTTTACAAATACCACATTGTATCGGTTTTGAATACCAAGACCGCTTCCAATAGGAGCAGCAAGAGGCATAACAGCAGCAGCTCCTGCATCTTCAAGTCTTTTTGCCATAATAGGATCATCATTTGTATAAGCCATAATAGTAAAATCTTCTTTTGCCAAAACTTCACAAGCTTTTAGAGTTTCCATTACATCCGGATACAGAGTCTTTGCAGTATCTCCGATTACTTCAAGCTTGATAATATCAATACCAGTAGCTTCCCTTACAAGTCTAAAAAGCGTAATAGCTTCTTCTGCTGTTGTACATCCAGCAGAATTTGGCAAGATTTGCACATCTGTATCTTTAAAATAATCCATTAAATTTTCTTCATTAGGGTCCATTATATTTACACGTCTTACAGCAACTGTAATCATCTCAGCACCACTTGCCAAAGTTGCATCCCTTGTTGTTTTGAAATCAGGATATTTCCCGCTTCCTACAATAAGTCTGCTTGTAAATTCATATTTTCCAATTTTTAAAATATCACTCATTTATATTCCTTTTTTGCTTTATTATATCACTAATTTTAATTTTATCAATATTTATTTCTTTTTATTTTTATATAATCCCAAATCTCTTTATCTCCAAGAAGTCCTCTTCTTGCAAAAAGCATAATCAAAAGTAAAAGTATGCTAAATACCACCATTCTAAGTCCTGGAATTCCATGAATTGGCCCTAAATGCCATGCACTATTATCTAGAGGTCTTAAAAGTTCCATACTACCTAAAAATAAAAATGTTCCAATAATTGCTCCACTCATACTTCCAAGACCACCTAAAACTATAATGATTAATAACTGGAATGTAAGCATAAAGGTAAATTGATCAGGTGAGATAGAACCAATTGAACTTGCAAGAAGTCCTCCTCCAACTCCTTCAAAAAATGCACTTGTCATAAAAGCCAAAGTTTTTGTTTTGAATGTATTCACTCCCATTGCAAGTGCGGCATCTTCATCATCTCTTACTGCTTTCATAGCTCTACCAAATTTTGAATACACAATATTATATATCAAAATTACTGCCACTAAACAAATTACTCCTATCCAAAAATAACTTGCAAATCCAGGGATTGAATCAAGACCCATAGAACCATTTGAAATTTCAGGATTATTTATAAGAAAAATTCTAATAATAAATCCAAATCCAAGTGTTACGATAGCCAAATAATCCCCTCTTACTCTAAATACAGGAAAAGCTAAAATCAAAGCCAAAAGTGCCGAAAAAGCTCCACTTATTAAAAGAGCTAAAAAAGGATTTATTGGATTATTTGGATTTAAAAATACATCTCTTATTAATGGTAAAGGAGGAGAGAGCATATAAAGTTCTTCTTTTAATTCAGGAGAAAGCAATAATATTGCTGTAACATAAGCACCAATTGCAACAAAACCATTTGGTTCAAGAGAAAATTGTCCTGTTACACCATTGATAAGATTATAACTAATTGCCAAAATAATAAATATATAAATATTTCCAAGAACGGTAATAGTATAACTTCCAAAAATATGAGGTGAAAAATATAAAAAAGCAATAAATATTGCTGTAACTATTGCAATTAATGCAAAATATTTTTTAGCACTCATTTTAAAACCTTTGTCTTTCAAAATCTATTCCCATAATACCTGTTGGTTTAAATAAAAGCACAAAAATCAATAAAATAAATGCAAATGCATCTTTCCATCCACCCAGTTCTGGAAAAAATCCAGGAATTGCAATTTCAGCAAACCCCAAAATAAATCCACCAATTACAGCTCCCGTTACACTTCCAATACCTCCTACTACTGCTGCAGCAAATGCTTTTAGACCTACAAGCATTCCCATATAAGGGTCAATACTCGGATATGCCATTGCATAAGCGACACCTCCTATTGCCGCAAGAGCAGAACCTAAAGCAAAAACAAATCCAATAATAAAATTAGAATTTGCTCCCATAAGTTTTACAGTATAAATATCAAAAGCAAGTGCCCTAATAGCAATACCAACTTTTGTTCTATAAAGAATATATAAAACTCCCAAAAGCAATATAAGGGTTAAAATAGGCACAATAATAGTCAATACAGGAATAGTTAATGAGCCAATATGAATTATTGTAGAAAACCATTTAGGAAAATAAAATGCTTGATATGTTCCTCCAAGATATTGATTTGCAATAACATTAAATAGACTCTCTAAAAAAAATGAAATACCAATAGCAGTAATTAAAAGAGAAATTTTAGGAGCTCCTTTATCAAGTAAAGGTTTATAAGCACTAACATATGTCAAGATACCAACTATTGAAGTTACAATAATTGATATTGTTACTGCAGTAAAAAATACAGCCATACTGATATGGTCAAATTTCCATCCTGTTAATACTCCAAGTGCAATAAAAGCACTAAATGCTCCTACCATCATAATATCACCATGTGCAAAGTTGATAAGTCTTAAAACTCCATATACAAGAGTATAACCTATAGCAATTAAGGCATACATACTTCCCAAGGAAAATCCGTTAATGATTTGCTGTAATACAAATCCCATATCCATTTTAGCACCTTTTAATAGATTTAAGTTATTATAACAAGTTATGGAGAAAATGATAGAAGAAAATATAAAAAAAGGAAATATCCCTATGAGGGATATTAAGAGTTAGGTTTTACAAGTTCAACAAATTCTGTTTTACCATTTACAATTTTTTCAATAACCGCAGGTTTATTTATAGGGTTACCTGTTTTTGGATTAATTGTAAGATATCCTGTTACTGCTTCTAGATTTTTTGTATGTCTAATTGCATTTGCAACACATTGTTTAAATTGAGCTAAATTATTTGAATTTGCTGGAGTATCACATTTTTTAATTGCATTATAAATCAACAAATATCCATCTGCACCTGTAGCTGCAAATGCACTTGGTACTCTACCATATTTTGCTTTAAATTCTTTAATAAACTTAGCTGAAAGAGGTGTTGGAGCTTTTGCTGCATCAAAGTGGTCTGTATACATTACGCCATTTGCTGCACTACCTGCAAGTTTTTTAAGAAGTGCTGGGTCTGCAATACCATCTCCACCCATTACAGGAGCTTTTACTCCCGCAGCTCTTAATTGTCTTAAAAACAATCCTTCTTCTGGAGCATATATTGGTGTATAAATAAATTGAGGATGTAATCTTTTTATTTGAGCTACTTGTGCGTTAAAATCTTTATCTCCTGTATTAATAAATAATACTTTTAAAATTTTTCCTCCACCTTTTTTATATGCTTTCATAAATGCTTTAGCAAGACCTACTGAATAATCTTGTTTCATATCAAATACAACTACTGCATTTTTGTATCCATGTTTTAAAGCGTATGTTGCAGCAACTTTTCCTTGGAATGGGTCAGTAAAACATGCTCTTGTTATATATTTTGTTCCAGCTGTTACTCTTGGATTTGTAGCAATTTGAGTAACTGTTGGTGTTTTTGTATCATTTGCAAATCTTTTAACTGCAAGTGCCATAGAACTAGCTAAAGGCCCCTCCACTGCCACAACATTATCATCTGAAACAAGTCTTTTATATCCGTTTACTGTTTGGATTTTGTCAAATTGATTATCCACTACTACAAGTTTAATTTTATCTCCATTTGGAAGTGTATTATACTCTGAATGGATAAGATTAATACCATCAAGAGTTTTTTGACCAAATGAAGCAATCGGTCCTGTTAAAGGTTGTAAAATACCTACTTTAATCTCTTTTGCCATAAGAGTAGAAGCAAGTATTGCACTTAAACCTAAAGCAACAAGTTTTTTCATTTAATCTCCTTTTATGATAAAATTACCACTATATTATATCAAAATATTAAAAGGGAATTAATGATAGATTTGAAACTGCTTGAAAAAGATTTTGATAATGTGGCTAAAAAGCTTAAATTAAAATGTGTTGATGAAGAAATTTTAAAAGAGATTAAAAACCTTTTTGAAGAAAAAAAGAAAATTCAATTAGAATTAGAAAAATATCAAAATAAAAGAAATATTCTCTCAAAAGAGATTGGCAAACTTATGAAAGAAGGCAAAAAAGAAGAAGCTCAACATTTAAAAGAAGAAGTTTCTAATATCAAAAATAAAATTGAAGAATTAAACGAAAAATTAAAAACAATAGAAGAAAATTTATATTCAAAAGCACTAAATATTCCTAATATCCCAGATGAAGATGTCCCAATAGGAGAGAGTGAAGAAGATAATGTAGA
>JALVUH010000149.1 GCA_027035735.1 Nautiliaceae bacterium | reverse complement strand
TTTTCAAAATCGCTTCATCAGTTGCAATTAATTTTATATTTTCATTTTTGTAAAGTTTTACACTTTCTTCATCCACAGCCCCCTCAGCTGGCCAAAATGCAAAAGGATACTTTCCAAAAACACTTTTGTAAATCTCTTTTGCTTTTTTTATATGAAGAATTGCATCATCTTTTAAACTTAAAGGATTTTGAGGTAAAGAGGTAGCAGGATTTGCTTTTTTTGCAACATTTATATCAATTAAAAGAGGCAAAATAGGATGAGTATAGGGAGTAGTTGTAACGCTTATTTTTTCTTTGTTTTGTAATTTTTTATAAAAAGGTAAAATATTTTCTAAAAATTTAAGTAAATAATCAACTAAAATTTTTTTATCTTCATTTTTAAAACTTTTTTTATTTAAAAACTCTTTTATAAAATGCTGATTTTTAAGATATCCACCACACCAGCTAAGTAAAAATAAAACTTCAAAATCTATAAATTCATTATCACTAAAACTATCTTTTAAAAACAATTCTTTTAATCTCTCATTTATTATCATTTTAGAAGTTAGAGATTTTAATATTTTTAAAAGATAATTTTTCTCTTCTTCATTTAATTCATTTGGATGTTTTACAAAAAGAGTTAAAAATTTATCTGCTTTTATGCCATTTTTTATATATTCATTAATTTGCTCAATTAAAATAGGAGTTAAATTAAAATTTACTTTCACATTGTATTTACTTGCAATATAAGGCATATCATAATAATCTTTAATTGAATGCAAAAAAACCCAAGGCATAAAAAATATGCCTTTTTTACGATAATCTGGCTGATGCATATGAAAATAAAGAATTAAATTAGGCATTGATTTATAAACTCCTCATATTTTTTCATAATTTCTTCTCCACTTTCTTCATCTTTTGCTTGAACAAATAGATTTATTTGATCAAAATAAGAATCAGGAATCATCAATACCCAATCAGTATCGTTTTCCCAAATTTTAACTCCATCAGTAGTTGAATGTTTTTTATTTTTTGCATATTCAATAAATTTCCTCATAACATACCCTTTTTTATACTGAGGACAATCAATTCTTTTTCTTTTATAAAAGAACTTAGTAATTTTTTTCTCAATTTCAGATAGTTTCAAATTATATCTTGTTAAAAGTTCCATAATTTTCAAAAGTGCATAAAAAGCATCTCTATGATAAGCAAATTCTGTAAATGCAAAATTTCCTTCCATAGTAGCAATTAAATCAAACTCTTTAAACTCACTTATAGTAAAGTTTTGATACTTTCCTCTTTTAATAATTAAATTCTCAAATTCACTATCCATCAAATCAGGAGCCCAAGTTGGCAAAAATACTTTATATTTTTTATTTTTTGCTTTTGCATCTATATTCATTAATGTTAAAACTGCTATTAAAGCTTCAATTCTATCCAAAACATATCCATCATCACTTACTAATATTAACCTTTGTCCATTTGGATATATAATTCCTCCAAGATTAAAATTTAATGCAGTTACAATTTTTGAAACCTCTTTTTTTGATTCTTTTACATAATGAGCAATATTTTCAACTTTTAACCTATCATAATAAGCATTAAGTAAAATATTTTCTATTTGAATTTCTGAGAGGATTGGAGGGATTGTATCTTTTGTAATTCCAAAAAGTAAATCAATTACAACTTTAAAATCATTTCCTTTAATAAGCTTATGGTCCACAAGTTCTAAAATTCTCTCTTTATATTTTCTAAAGGCTTTTTGTTTATATATTGGATTATCTCTAATAATTCCAACTTCTTTATAATCAACTTTTCTAAAAGATTCTTTAAAATAATTTTTCTCAATTGCTTTTTCAGTTTCTCTATTAATTCTAAGTCCATCTTCATTATAAAAAATAATCTCTACTTCACTTGGATCTCCCAAAGATTTTCTAAAATAGACACCTCCAACTAAATTTTTGCTATTTTGAATATAATGCCTAAGAAGAGAAGGAGGATTTTCATGTAAATCAATAATATTCACTCCTGTAGATAAAACACCACCTTCAAATGAACGTTTTATCATTCTAGGAGATATTTCAAAATCTCTTGAAATTGCAATAGTTGAACCTTGAGGAAGAGTTGAAGCAAATGCTTCAGCCAACTGACAAGCCATATCACAACTTATTTCAATATTTGCTTTTCCTCTTACAATTCCTCCATTAAAAATAGCATTTTTATATTTACTTCCCCAAATTACATTTTTTGTAACAATTGAAGCTGGTTCAATCTCTTTATCAGGCCAAACTGTAATATCTTGCTCAAATGTAGCAAGTTTACCAACCCTGCACCCTTCTGCCAAAATAAGTCCATATTTTGCACTTACCATATCTTCAATAACATTGTTGTTGCAAATGACGGCATAATCAAAAACGCAACTTTTACCAATTTTAATATTATTCCAAAGAATAGAATTTCTAATTTTTGTATCTTTTTTTATTTCTACATTATTTCCAATAACTACATTATGTAATCTTACATTTTTATCTATTTTTACATTATCACCAATAACAACAGTATCAATAATTTCAACACTATCATCAATTTCTGCATCTCCTGATATATATAAAACTCCCTCTGGATATTCTATCTTTTTGCCAGGAATATTAAATTTTACTTTTTCTTTAAAAATATCCATATGAACTTCTCTATAAGCATCAGGATTTCCTACATCTCTCCAATATCCATTTGCAGTATATCCAAGTAAGTCAATACCTTTTTCCATCAAAAGAGGAAATAAATCTTTTGCAAAATCAAAAACCTCTCCTTTTGGAATAAAATCTAATATTTCTGGCTCTATTACATAAATTCCTGTATTTATTGTATCGCTAAAAACTTCTCCCCAACTTGGTTTTTCAAGAAATTTTTCAATTTTTCCTTCTTCATTTACAATAACTACTCCAAATTGCAAAGGATTTTCTACAGAAGTTAGAGTAATTGTAAGTTTTGATTTTCTTTGTTTGTGATATTCAATAATCTTTTTAAAATCAAAATCAGTTACCAAATCTCCACTTACAATTATAAAAGTAGTATCCAAAAATTCTCTTGCAAAACCAACAGCACCAGCTGTCCCATAATCAGCATCAGGCAATACATAATGAATCTTAACTCCCCATTTGCTCCCATCTTTAAAATAATTTTTAATAACTTCTGGTTTATAATAAAGCAAAATTACAAATTCATCAATTCCAACCTCTTTTAATTGTTTCATTACATTTTCCATCATAGGCACATTCATAACCGGTAGCATTGGTTTTGGAGTTGAATGAGTTAGTGGCTGAATCCTTGTCCCAAAACCTCCTGCCATAATCACAGCTTTCATTATTTAACCTCCAAAATTGAATTTTTACCTCCAAAAGGAGAATCAACAAGTTTACAACTCTCATCTGCCATCCACTCTCCATCTACCAAATATCCAAATTCATAAACTCCTGGATTTAATTTTTTTCTTTTGCTAAACACACCCTTTTTATTCTTTTTCATCCTCTCTTCTTTCCATCCATCCCAGCTTCCTTTAAGTATTACCTCTTTTGCATCCGTTTTTAATTCAAATATATACATTTTCCCAGTTTTTCTGACCATTCTCCCCTCCTTAAATTATTTCTTCTACTATTTTTTTTGCTTCAATTTGTAATTTTTTTAAATGTTCTTGTGATATAAAACTCTCAGCATAAATTTTATAAACATCCTCAGTCCCAGATGGCCTAATAGCAATCCATCCATTTTTTGTAACAATTTTAACTCCCCCAATTGGCTCATTATTTCCAGGAGCTTTTGTAAATATTTTTTCTATTTTTTCTCCTGCAAGCTCTTTAATACCAAGTTTTTTAATATCAATATTTTTAATTTTCTCTTTAATTTCAGGAGTTGCTGGAATATCAAGTCTTTCATAATAACTTTTTCCAAACTCTTTTTCTAAATCTTCATAAATTAGAGCTGGGTCTTTTACTTTTGCTTTAATTTCAGCTGCAAGAAGTGCCATAATAATTCCATCTTTATCTGTAGTCCATACACTTCCATCAAATCTTAAAAAACTAGCCCCAGCACTCTCTTCTCCTCCAAATCCAAGCCATCCTTCATAAAGCCCTTCGCTAAACCATTTAAATCCAACAGGAGTTTCATAAACTTCAACTCCAAGAGAAGCTGCAACTCTATCAATCATAGAACTTGATACAAGAGTTTTTCCAACTTTAAGTCCTTTTGGCCAATTTCTATGTTTAAACAAATACCAAATAGCAACACTTAAAAAGTGATTTGGATTCATAAGTCCTCCAATTGGAGTTACAATTCCATGCCTATCTCCATCAGTATCATTTCCAAATGCCAAATCATATTCATCTTTTAATTTAATTAAATTTCTCATAGCATAAGGACTTGAGCAATCCATTCTAATTTTTCCATCTCTATCTGGTGGCATAAAAGAGAATGTAAAATCAATAAAAGGATTTTTAATATCAATATTTAGCTCATAAACTTCTTTTATTTTCTTATAAACAGGAAGAGTTGAGCCACCAAGTGGGTCAGCTGCTAAACGTAAATTTGAATTTTTTATAGCCTCAATATCTACTATTTCTTTTAAAGATTTAACATATGGAGTTATAAAATCATACTCTTTAATAAAATCAGAATTTATTGCTTCTTCATAAGAAATTTTTTTTATATTTTTATTTTCAAGATAATTATTTGCTTTTTTTTCAATCTCGCTTGTTACATGTGTATCAGCAGGACCTCCATTTGTAGGATTGTATTTGTATCCTCCATCTTCTGGAGGATTATGTGAAGGTGTAATAACAACACCATCTGAATTTTTTATATTTTTATTATGTTCAAGTATTGCAAAAGACACAAGAGGAGTTGGAGTATATTCATTTGTATGTAAAACTTCAATTTTATTTGCTCCAAAAACTCTTAAAGCTGTAATTTTTGCAGGAGTTGAAAGAGCATGAGAGTCTATTCCTAAAAACAAAGGTCCATTTATATTTTTTTCATTTTTATAATCAGCAATAGCTTGAGAAATAGCTAAAACATGTTCTTCATTAAAACTCTTTTTAAATGCGCTTCCTCTATGACCAGAAGTTCCAAATTTTACTCTTTGAAGTTTATCTTTTGGATTTGGTTTTAATTCATAATAAAAAGAGATTAATTTTGGTATATTTATCGGTTTCATTTTTCATTCCTTATTCCTTTATTTTAAGATAAAATTTATTTAAATAATCAAACATCATTCTTCTTGCACTAAATTTTGGAGTAATACTTTTTATAGCTTCTTTCATCATACCAACCCACTCTTTTGAATAATTTAAATCATCCATATTATAAAATTTAGGAATTATTTCACTCTCAAGCAAATCATATAA
>JALVUH010000148.1 GCA_027035735.1 Nautiliaceae bacterium | reverse complement strand
CCTGTCGCTTCTTTTATAGCTGCTATATTTTCTACATCTTCATATAATTTTACAGCTGTATCAACTTCTATATTACTACACGTTCTTCCTGGAACATTATAAATAACTACTGGAATTTCAATAGAATTTGCTATTGCTTTGAAATGTTCATAAAGTCCTCTTTGAGTAGGTTTATTGTAATATGGAGACACACTAAGAATTGCATCAGCTCCTTTTTCTTGAGCAAATTTTGCTAAATCTATTGCTTCATGAGTAGAATTACTACCTGCTCCTGCAAGTACTTTTGTATCAGTTCCCTTACATACTTCTACTGCAATTTCTATACACCTTTTATGTTCATCATGAGTTAAAGTTGCACTCTCACCTGTTGTCCCAACCGGTACTACCCAATCAATATCATTATCAATTTGTCTTTGAATTAGTTTCGCATAAGTTTCTTCATCTATTTTGCCATTTTTAAATGGCGTAATTAAAGCGGTCATCGCTCCTTGCATCAATATTCCTTTTTTATGCAATTATAACAAGTTTAAATTTTTAACTAAAAGATTTTTTGTTATTTTATTTTTTATATGATAATTTATTTTATTTGAATTTAACACAACTTAACATAATAATTTTACTCTTAACTATTCATATCTTAATGTTTCAAGAACATCTGTTTCAGATGCTTTTTTTGCAGGATATACACTAGATAAAAGAACAATCACAAAAGCACCAATATTTATCAAAACAAAATCCACAAAACTTAAATCAACAGGCAATCTACTAACTCCATATACATCTGCAGGAAGTTTTACAATATCAAAATTTTTAAGTATCCATATACCAAAAAGCCCCAACACATCTCCGCTGATAATAGCTAAAATTCCTATAATCATCCCAAGTTTTAAAAATATTACTTTTATCTCTTTTTTACTTGCTCCAAGACTCATCATAAGAGCTATTTCTTTTCTTTTGCTCATAATCATCATAAGAAGTGAACTTATAATATTGAGAGAAGCCACAATAATTATAAGCATTAAAACCAAAAACAATGCTCTTTTTTCCATTTTAAGTGCAGCAAAAAAATTTCCATTTTGTTGCCACCACCCTACTACTCCAATTCCCGGAGGAACTATTTTTTTTATTTTTTCTATATCTTTAAAGGGATTTGGAGTCCATATATGAATTCCACTGTAATAATTTTGATTGAGAATTCTTTTAAGACCTTCTATATTCATATAAGCAATCCCCTTATCATAAGCTATAAGACCGCTTTTAAAAAATGAAACTACTTTTACTTTTTTCAAAAGGGGAGATATACCAAAACCATAAGGAGATAATTTTGAAAAAATCATTATAACTTTTTGATTTTTAGCTATACCTAAATCATCAAAAAGAGTTTTTCCCAACACCACATCAAAAAGTCCTGGCTTTTTTATATTTTTTACAGCTTTTGCAAAAATATAATTTATTTTTGATTCTTTTTTAAAATCTACTCCATAAAGCAAAACTCCATTTAAATTATTGTTATATTCAATAACAGCACTTGTTTCAATATAAGGAGAATATTTAAAATTAGGAAAATGTTTTTTAAGAAGCTTTAAAATTCTATCATCAACTTCAACCAAAGAAGAGTAAACGGTTATTGGATAATTCATAACTTTAAGTTTTTTTTCAAACTCTCTATCCATTCCATTCATTATTCCCATTGCAATTATTAAAGTAGCTACTCCTGTAAGAATGCCAAGAAAGGCTAGGATAAAACTTATATAAATAAATGGATGTTTTTTATCAAATCTTAAATATTTCTTTATAACAAAATTAACAAATTTTTTATTCATATCTAAAATTTAGGACTTTTACCACAGCAATTTTTATATTTTTTACCACTTCCACAAGGGCAAGGATCATTTCTTTTTGGTTTTTTCTTTTTAATCTCTTTTTCTAAATTTTCATCTGTTGTACTTGAAAAAGGAGAAAGTTTTTTATTTTCTTTTTCTTTTAATTGTTCTTCCAAAAATTTAGTTTTAGCTTCAAGTCTAGCCATTATTTCATCTGCATCCATCTCTTCCATTTCTACTGGAATTTCTGGCATAGTTTTCATTATCTCTTCAATATCTTTACCTTCTAATGCTTTTAAAAACTCATTTATCTCTTCATCAATACCTGGAGTTTGATATTGAATTTCTATATTATGTAAAATTTTCATAGTCTCTATTTTAATTCTTTCTATTAATTCTTGGAAAAGTTGAAAACTCTCTTTTTTATATTCTACTAAAGGATCTTTTTGATTATAACCTCTAAGACCAATACCTGTTTTTAATATATCCATCATATATAAATGATCTCTCCATGCTTCATCTAATACTTGTAACATTACTTGTTTAAACGCTCTATTTCTCTCTTCTTCTTCAACATCTTTAAATTTATCTTCAAAATTCTTTTTAAGAGTTTTGATTAAATATTCTCTTAATTCATCATAATCTTTTTTTAGCTCTTCTTCATTAAAATCAACTCCCGTATACTCTTTAAGATGAGCTTTCAATTTTTGAATATCAATATCCTCTTTATCCATTCCTTCAAAAACATCACTTAAAGATAGAATATAATCAACAAATTCTTCTCTCATTTCATCAATTTTTTTACTGATATCATAATTTGGATCTAAAAGTTGGTCTCTAAACTTATAAATAACTTTTCTTTGCTCATTTGCAACATCATCATATTTTAAAATATGTTTTCTTGCCTCAAAGTGCATTGATTCTACTTTTTTTTGAGCTTTTTCAATTGAGCGAGTTACAATTTTAGAATCAATATGCTCTCCTCTTTCAATTCCAAGTCTTTCCATAATATTTTTGATTCTATCGCTTCCAAAGATTCTAAGCAAATCATCTTCAAGTGATAAATAAAATTGACTAACTCCTGGATCTCCCTGACGACCTGAACGCCCTCTTAACTGATTATCAATTCTTCTACTCTCATGTCTTTCAGTACCAATTATATAAAGACCTCCAAGTTCCCTTACTTCATCGTCTATTTTGATATCAACTCCCCTACCTGCCATATTAGTAGCAACTGTAACTGCTCCTTTTTGCCCGGCTTTTGCAATAATTTCAGCTTCTTTTTCGTGATGTTTTGCATTAAGCACCGTATGAGGAATACCCTCTTTTTTAAGAAGAGAGCTTAAATATTCACTTTTTTCTACACTTGTTGTACCTATAAGTACCGGCTGACCTTTTTTATGAAGTTCTTTTACCTTCTTAACAACTGCTTCAAATTTTTCTTCTTCTGTTTTATACACTAAATCATTCAAATCTTTTCTAATTACAGGCTTATTTGTAGGAATAGATATAACTTCAAGACCATAAATTTCTAAAAACTCAGTTGCTTCTGTTTGAGCAGTACCTGTCATACCAGCTAATTTTTCATAAAGCCTAAAATAATTTTGATATGTAATTTCTGCAAATGTTTGAGATTCTTCTTGAATTTCAACTCCCTCTTTTGCTTCAAGTGCTTGATGAAGACCTTCACTAAATCTTCTTCCTTCTGCAATTCTTCCTGTAAATTCATCAACAATTAAAACTTCTCCATTTCTTACAATATAATCTTTTCCATTTTGGAATAGATAATTTGCTTTTAGAGCTTGATCTAAATGATGAGCCAAAATTGCATTATCAGGATCATATAAATTTTCAACTCCAAATAACTTCTCTGCTTTTTTTAAGCCTTCTTCTGTTAAAAGAACAATTCTATCTTTTTCATCTACTGTAAAATCTTTATCTTTTACAAGCTGTTTTGCAACTTTATCAGCTTTTATGTAATTTTCTTCTCTTTTACTCGCAGGTCCTGAGATAATAAGAGGAGTTCTTGCTTCATCAATCAAAATAGAATCCACTTCATCTACAATTGCATAATAATGTCCTCTTTGAACTTTTTGTTCTATATCAAATGCCATATTATCTCTTAAATAATCAAATCCAAGCTCCGTATTAGTAGCATATGTAATATCTGCTGCATATGCTTTTTTTCTTTCATAATCTTCCATACCCCCTACAACAACTCCTGTAGTAAATCCAAAAAAAGAATAAAGCTCACCCATTTGAGTTGCATCTCTTTTAGCCAAATAATCATTTACTGTTACAACATGAACACCTTTGCCCAAAATCGCATTTAAAACAACAGGCAAAGTAGCTACAAGAGTTTTACCTTCTCCCGTTTTCATTTCGGCAATTCTACCTTCATGTAAAACCATACCACCAATAAGCTGAACATCATAATGTCTCATTCCAAGTACTCTTTTACTAGCTTCTCTTGTCATTGCAAATACATCATTCAAATATTTATTTAAAGTCTCTTGTTCATCTGCTCCGTTTTTAATTTCTTCTAAAATATTTGATTTTATTTTGTTAAATTCTTCTTTTAATTCTTCATCGCTCATTTTTTCATATTTAGGTTCAAGCGCATTAATTTCTTTTACTCTTTTTTGATATCTTTTAAGTTCTCTATCATTTCTTGTTCCAATAATTTTTTTAAATATGCTTTTTACCATCAAAGGTCCTTAAAAGTTTTTTGTTATAATAACATAAAACAGTAAGGATATAAATGAAAAAAATATTTGTATTATTATTTTTTCTTATAACATTAAATGCTCTTGAGCTTCCAAAAAATTTTAGCGCAGATTTCACTCAGACTATTACCACTCAAAATAAAAATTTAATTTATAAAGGCAAGATTTTTTATAAAAATGGAAAAATACTTTGGAAATATACATACCCGGTAACCAAATATATCTGGATAAACAATAAAGTATACATATATGAACCAAATCTCTATCAAGTAACTATTTCACCAAAACCAAAATTTACTTTAGAAAATATAATAAAACACGCCAAAAAACTAAAAGACCATTTATATCTAGCAATTATAAACAATACCAAAATATATTTTAAATACAATAAAACAATAAAATTTTTAAAATATAAAAATAAAATGGGAGATTTAGTAGAAATAAAATTTTTTAATCAAAAATTTACTCCTATTAATTCAAAAATATTTATTCCTTCTTATCCAAAAGATGTAGACATAATTTATCAAAGATAATTTCTAGAGATTTTTTTTATCTCTTCATATACTTTGTCAAAATCCGCGCTGTAAACTCTTGTATTAAAAACCGTTGTCATCATATTGGTATCTCTTTTAAATCTTGGGACCATATGAAGATGTATATGCCCCGGTATCCCAGCTCCTGCATCAAATCCTAAATTCCAGCCCATATTAATCCCATCAGCTCCGAAATCTTTTAAAATCTTACACCCCTTTTGTGCCATTTTGGCTATATGAGTAACTTCTTTTTCATTTAAATCTTCATATTCTCCTACATGCCTGTTTGGAATTATCATAAAATGGCCCGGATTATAAGGAAA
>JALVUH010000147.1 GCA_027035735.1 Nautiliaceae bacterium | reverse complement strand
AATTAAATACTTTTTGTTATTTGTTAAATATGCCTTTATAGTGATATTAGAAGTGGCTAAATATTGAGCAAGAGATTTTAAAACAAGTGACTCTCTATTTTTTACAGTATGATATCTTTTAATTATATTTAAGTAATAATTTTTTACAAATGCATTTTTTATATTATGAAATATTTCATTACTTATAAAAAATAATCCTATTACAACAATAAAACAGGAAAGAAAAAGAGTTATAAAAATTTTCTTTTTCATTAATCAGCTTTAAGGATTGCTCCATTCGCCGCATTTGTAACTAGCATTCTGTATTGTCTAAGCCATTTACCAGGAACATCTTTTTTGATAGGTTTAAATTCTTTTTTTCTTTTTTCAATCTCTTCTTCGCTAAGCTCTACATTTATTGAAAAATTATCAACATCAATTTCAATTATATCTCCATCCTTAAGTAATCCTATCATTCCACCTTCTGCTGCTTCTGGACTTACATGTCCAATGCTTAGTCCTCTTGTTGCACCAGAAAATCTACCATCTGTAATTAAAGCCACTTTATCTCCAAGCCCCATTCCTACAATTAAACTTGTTGGAGCTAGCATTTCTTGCATTCCAGGACCTCCTTTTGGTCCTTCATATCTTATAACTACCACATCTCCTTCTTTTACTTTTCCGCTTGTAATACCTTCAATTGCCTCTTGTTGTGAGTTGAAACAAACTGCAGGACCTCTAAATTTTTTACTTCCCATAATTCCAGCTGTTTTAATTACGCATCCTTCTTTGGCTAAATTTCCATAAAGAATTGCAAGTCCTCCAACTTCACTATATGGATTTTCAACCGGATGAATTACCGTATAGTCTTTAACCTCAGCATCTTTTATTCTATCAGCAAGTGTTCCACCCTCAATCACAGGATTATCAAGATATAAAATTGTATCGCTTCTTTTACTAATTTCTTTAATAACTGCACTAATTCCACCAGCTCTATTGATATCTTCCATATGGATTGTTTGAAGTGAAGGAGAAATTTTCGCAATGTGAGCTGTATGTTTTGCTATTTCATTAAGCTCTTTAAGTTCAAAATCAACGCCTGCTTCTTTTGCAATAGCTGTAACATGTAAAACTGTATTTGTGCTACCACCCATTGCCATATCAACTACAAATGCATTATGGATTGCTTTTTTATTAATAATATTTTTAATTCTATATTCCTCAGTTAATTTTTCATCTTTTGCTATTTCACAAATTCTTCTAGCGGCTTTTCTTAATAACTCTTCTCTCTCAGGAGTTAAAGCTGGAATAGTTCCATTCCCTTTTAGTGCGATTCCCATAGCTTCAATTAATGTATTCATAGAATTTGCTGTAAACATACCACTACAACTACCACCTCCAGGACATGCAAGACACTCTAATTGATAAAGTTTTTCTTCATCAATTTGTCCTTTTTCAAATTTACCAACACCTTCAAATACTGTAGCAAGGTCAATTGGAGTTCCATCTGGCAGATGACCTGCTCTCATAGGACCACCTGTTACAAAAATTGTCGGAACATTTACTCTTAATGCTCCCATTACCATACCAGGAGTAATTTTGTCGCAGTTTGGAATACAAATAAGTGCATCAAGTTTGTGAGCATTCATAACAGTTTCAACACTATTTGCAATAATCTCACGACTAGGCAAACTATAAAGCATACCATCATGCCCCATAGCAATACCATCATCTACACCGATTGTATTAAATTCAAATGGTACACATCCATTTTTTCTAATCTCATCTTTTACAATTTCTGCATATTTATTTAAGAAAAAATGACCTGGAATTATCTCAATAAAACTATTAGCAACTCCGATAAATGGCTTATCAAAATCTGCGTCTGTAAGTCCACAAGCTCTAAGTAAACTTCTATGTGGAGCTCTATGCCATCCTTTTTTAATTTCATCACTTCTCATAAACAATCCTTTTTTTAGGCAATTTTAGCACTTTAAAATAAAAATTGCAAAAATGAAAATTTAAGGGACTGATTAAATGTTTTAAACAAGAAGTGCAAATTTTTTAATATCTTTATTTATCTAAGATTTGCAATTGTTTCGTTCTATTTAATCAGCACTAAATTTGATATAATTACACTAAAAAAGGTTGAGTGTGTTTTATCTGCCAAGTAAAGAAGAGTGTGATTATATAGTAGAAAATTCAAAACAGTTTTTTAGAAAAGATTTGACTTTTAATGGAAAAGAGATAGCAATTTATCATTATAAACAAGGAGATTTTGAAGAGTTTAAAAAATTTAATGCATGGGAGCTAAGAGCTCTTACATTTGTAAAAAATGGTGATAGTTGGGATAGATTTCTTGGAATTCATAAATTTTTTGAACTAAATCAAGCTCCTGGATGGATGGAAGAAGATTTAATAGATAAAAGGGTTTTAAAAGTTAGTGAAAAAATTGATGGAACTTTTGTTCATCCGATATTAATTGATAATAAAGTTTATTTCAAATCAAAACTAAGATTTGATTCCTTTCAAGCTAAAAGAGCTCAAGAAATTTATGAAAGCAATAAAAATTTAAAAAGGTATGTATATAAGAAACTAAGTGAAGGTAAAATTCCTCTTTTTGAATATATTTCTCCTAAAACTCAAGTAGTGATGGATTATGGAAATGAGAAACTTATTTTGATTCAAGTAAGAGACTTGAATACAGGTGAATATGATTTAAATTTTGAAGAAGAAGCGAAAGAATTTAATATTGAATTTGCTCCTGTTTGTGAGCCTAAACCTCTAAAAGATTATTTAGAAGAGAGAAATGTTTGTGTAAGTAAAGAAGGCTGGGTAATGATATTTGAAGGAATGAAATTTGTAAAAGTAAAAACTAATGAATATCTAAAAAGACATAAAATTTTGGGTGATTTAAGAGAAAATGTGATTATTTCTCATATTCTAGATAAAAAAATAGATGAAATTAAAGAAATTTTAAATGAAAAAAGCGAAAAGTACGAATTTATAAAAGACATTGAAAGTAAATTTAATAAAAAATATAAAGAATTAGAAAACAAAATAAAAAAAGCACTTAAAATGACAAAAAAAGAGGCTCAAAAAAAATTTGGTAATGATAAAAATTATGAAATTATTGCAATTTGTAAAAAGCAAAATTCAATAACTCCACTCCAAAACTGGGTAAAAGAACATACTAAAAAACTAAAAAACGCTAAGAAATTTTTAGAATAGATTTTTCTTTTACCATCAAAATTTCATCTGCTTTTGCTATCGTTTCTGCTCTATGAGCTATAATAATTGAAGTTCTTGAGCTTAGAAAATCTTGAATATTCTTAAATACTTTATCTTCTGTTTCTATATCAAGTGCTGAGGTGGATTCATCGAGAATTATTACTTTTGGTTTATGAAGAAGTGCTCTTGCAATAGCAACTCTTTGTTTTTGACCACCGCTTAGCTTTACTCCGTTTTTGCCTACATATGTATCAAGTCCATTTGGCATTTTTTTAACTATTTCTAGAAGTTCTGCTTTTTTTAGTGCTTCAATTATATCTTTTTCACTAAAATTTTTTCCAAGAGTTAAATTAAATCTCAATGTATCATTAAAAAGTCTTGTCTCTTGCAAAATTAAATTTACATTTTCTCTTATTTTATCAAGTCCAATTTCTCTAAAACTTACATCATTGTATAAAACATCTCCCTCTTCAACTACTAAAAATCCAGCAATAATTTTTGCAAGAGTTGTTTTTCCTCCTCCACTAGCTCCTATTAAAGCTGTAATTCTATTTGGCAAAATAGTAGCATTTGCATTTTTAAAAATATAATCACTCTCTTTGTATTTAAAACTTATATTTTTAAGTTCAATTTTTACATCTTCATTAAATGGATTTTTTTTATGAGGGAATTGAGGCTCTTTTTGTAAGGTTAAAATTTCATTTATTCTCTCAAGCGCGGCTTTTGCACTAAAATAGCTATACTGAATAGAAATTATCTCTTGAATAGGAGTCATCATATACCAAAGATATGCAAAAATAGCTATCATAAGCCCTATACTCAAGCTTCCATAAGCTACTGCTAAAATTCCAGCAGCTCTTATAATTTCATAACCTAAAAAAAATATTAAATGACTAACTCTTGAATAACTTTCGCTTTTATATGAAAAATCAAATGATTTGTTTTTTAACTCTTTTGCTAAATCAAAAATTTTTTTAAAGAAGAAATTCTCTTTATTAAATGCTTTTATCTGCTCAAACAGCTCTAGAGTCTCAATTAATGCTTCTTGAAAAATAGAGATAGTTTTATTTTGAAGTTTTTTGTATTTTTTAACTTTACTTGCAATTTTACCTGATAGAACTACTACAAAAGGATTTAAAAACAAAATAAAAAGTCCAAGTTTAAAATCTATTAAAAGCAAAACTATTGCAATTCCAACGAGTGTAAGAGCTGAGATTAGAAGTTTTGAGACTGATTTTATTAAAAATTCTTCCACCGTATTCACATCACTTATAAGCCTACTTGAAATATCTCCTATTTTTAGATTTTCATATTCATTGATTGATAGTCTTTTTAAATGTTCAATTACTCTAACTCTTATCTTAAAAGTTATATCTTTTGTAATTTTTTCAAAAAAATAGGTTTGAAGAATATTTAATCCTACAAAAAGTGCTCTTAAAATTATTACAACTATCAAAGTGATAAATACATAACAAAAAACATTGCAGTTATGAAAAAAGTAGTTAATAATATCAATCCATCTACCACCTTTTTTAAGTAAAACTTCATCAATTAAAAGTGGCATAAAAAGAGGAATGGGAACTGAGATTAATGTTGCAAGAATTGCTATAACTTGAGCTAAAACAAACTCTTTTTTGTATTTTTTTATCTCTTTAATTAAATTTTTGAAGCTATACAATTTACTTCCTTTTTTACAAAATTACAAAATTCTTCAAACAGTTTAGTTTTATATTTGTTTTTATGATAAATTAAATAAAAGTTTCTTTTAAATTTAAAGTTTTTAAGCTTAACTTCAAAAAGTTTTTTCTCTTTAAGCTCTTCTAAAACAGCATATTTTGAAATACAAGTAATTGTATCTTTGTTTTTTAAAAGATTTTTGATTTCAATAAATCCAGAAAATTCCATAAAAATATTTATATCTCCATAATCTCCTAATGTTTTTAAAAACATTTCTCTAGTACCAGAACCTTCTTCTCTTAAAATCCATTTTTTATCTTTTATTGTATCAATAAATACTTCATTTTCATATTTCTGAGCACTAACTACTATAAGCTCATCTTCACCTATTTTCTCTTTTATTATATTTGGTTCTTCCACTTCAGTTTCTACAAATCCAATATCAATTTCTCCATTAAGGACATTTTTTATTATTTCATTTGAATTTTTAGTCTCTTTATTTATTTTGACATTTGGATAATTTTCTAAAAAAT
>JALVUH010000146.1:22325-25468 GCA_027035735.1 Nautiliaceae bacterium | reverse complement strand
CAGAAGTAGAACAAATAAAAAATTCAAAAGCTTGTGGATTTGGAAGTATCAGATATTTTCTTACATAATTTTATGTAAATTATTTCCCATTTTCATCCACTCTTCAAGTTCATCCCATTTATCGTTTTCTATCATCTCTTTTGCTTTTTTAAGTTCACTTTTAAAAGCCTCAATAGAATCTAAAAGATTTTTTTTATTTTCACTAAAAATATCTCTCCACATATGAGGATTACTTTTTGCAAGTCTACTCATATCTCTAAATCCACCAGCTGCAAGAGCTACAATATGTTCTTTATCTTCTTGTTTTAATACTGCATTTGCAATTGAAAAAGAGACAATATGGGGCATATGAGAAATAAATGCAGCATGTCTATCATGTTCATTTGCATCCATATATTTTATGTGCATTTTTAATTTATTAAAAATATCAATTGCAACTTTTCTTTGCTCTTTACCACTCTCTTCAATATTGCACACTACCATTACTTTATTTGTATATAAATCTGCAATAGCCGCACTAGGACCTGAATATTCAGTCCCAGCCATAGGATGAGAAGCAACCAAATTTTTTCTAATATTTTTAGGACAAGAGTCAATGATACTTTTTTTAGTTGAACCAAAATCAATAATAGTTAAATTACTTTTTATATTAAGCTTTGAAATATCATTTAATATTTTTATAATTCCTTTTACTGGAATAGCAAGTATCACAACATCACTTATTTCAATAGATTTCAAATCCCCTATTTCATCTACAAGTCCAAGATTAATAGCCTCTTTACAATGATTTTCATTATGGTCTATTCCTATAATTTTTTCAAAATAATCTCTCATTGCAAGACCAAAACTTCCACCCATAAGTCCAAGTCCAACAATACTACAAACCATTTAACCTCTTTTTTAAAAAATTATAGCACAATTACGATATAATTTTACCTAAACAACGGCAAGGGGACGTATGAAAAGAATAATATTATTATTACCGGCTTTAATGTTTGCACAGAATATAAAAAATATACAATATAAAGGTTTAATTCATTTATCACCTCAAACAGCAAATGCATTAATAAAAATAACACCAAATAGTGAATTAAATTTAACAAAAGTAGATGAAAGTATAAAAGCTTTATATTCTACAGGATATTTTAAAACAATAAAAGCAGATTTTACCAATGGTATACTTACTTTTATATGTGTTGAAAAACCTACTATTAGAGCAATACATACTGAAAATGTATCAGTAGATTTAAAAAAAATCTTAAAAGAACAAAACTTATTCCCTAAAAAAGGTGAAATTTTAAATAATGAAAAATTAAAAAAATTAAAAGCTTTTATTGAAAATTATTATCTTGCAAAAGGATATTTTAACACAGTAGTAGATACAAAAATCAAACATATTACAAAAACTCAAGTTGAATTAGATATTATAGTAAAAAAAGGAAAAGAAGTAATTATTAGAAAAGTTAATTTCTTTGGAGCAACTCTGCCAAAAAGTGAACTTGAAGATGAAATAGAAAATAAAGAACGCACTTTTTGGAGTTTTTTACCATTTTTTAATAGTGGAAAATTAAAAGTATTTAAATTAATAGAAGATAGAAAAAATCTACAAGATTTTTATATGAATTTAGGGTATTTAGATGCTAAAGTCTCACTCCCCCTTGCTAGAACAAATCTTGATTCATATTTTGCAGATATTGATTATCATATATATCAAGGTCCAAGATATATTGTCAAAAAAATATCTTTTCAATACCCAAAAAATATAAAAGTAAAATTACCAAAACTTAAATTAAAAACTAATAAATATTTTAACATCTCTGCTCTTAGAAAAGACTTAGAAGATATTAAACATGCTTTTCAAAATGAAGGATATGCATATGCAAAAGTTTATCCAGATATTCAAAAGAAAAAAAATTATCTATATGTAACTTATGTAATTTATCCAGGAGAAATTGTTTATATAAATAATGTAATAATCTCAGGAAATACAAAAACTCTTGATAGAGTTATAAGAAGAAATGTATATTTAACTCCTGGAGCAAAATATTCTTATAAAGATTATATTGACACAAAATATGCTCTGCAAAGAACAGGTTATTTACAAAATGTAAAAATAATTCAAAAACAAATTTCAAAAAATAAAATGGATATTTTAGTAAAAGTACAAGAAGGTCTAAGCGGTAGTTTAAGAGCTGGAATAAGTTATGGAAGCTATACAAAACTTGGATTTAATTTAGCTTTGAGTGAAAAAGATGTATTTGGGAGTGGACAAGCAATAAGTGTAAATGCAGATATAAATGCAAAAAGCAGAAATTATTCTATCTCTTTATTTAATCCAAGAGTTTTTGATTCTCTTTATTCTTTTAATTTTTCTGTTTTTAATAACTCATTTGAAGGAATTTCTTATACAAGTAAAAAAAGAGGTTTTAGTATAGGTGTAGGTAAAAAATTAACAAGAAATTTATCTGCAAATATTACTTATGGTTATGTTAAAGAAAAATTGAGTCAATATGATACAACTTTAGATTATTTAATCAAACCTGATACAATAAAAAGCTATATTATTACTTCTTTAGCTTTTAATAATACTGATAATTACTTTTTCCCAACTCTTGGAACTAAAGCATCTATTTCTGCAGAATATGCAGGAATTGGAGGAGACCAAAAATTCTTAAAAACTATTGGAGACTTTAAATATTTCTATCCTATAACAAATAAAGTATATAAAACTGTAGCTGTTTTAAAATTTAGAACAAAAGTAGGTTATATTGACCAAATAGGATATCTACCTATTAGTGAAAAATTTTATTTAGGAGGTCCTAGAAGTGTTAGAGGTTTTGAATCATATAGTATTTCTCCAAAAGATAAATATGGAAATGATATAGGAGGTAAAGTAGAATTCATTGCTGGACCTGAAATTTCAACGCCTATTAGCCTAAAAAATAAAGTCTGGCTAAGCGGATTTATTGATTATGGAGCAGTAGGAGAGAGTAAACCAAACATAACAAGAAGCTCTTATGGTGTAGAGCTTGATTGGGTAACTCCAATGGGACCTATTAGTTTTATATGGGCATGGCCTATTAAAAGCGAAAAAGGAGATGACTTGCAAAGATTTACATTTACTTTAGGGACAGCTTTTTAAT
>JALVUH010000146.1:0-22225 GCA_027035735.1 Nautiliaceae bacterium | reverse complement strand
TAATTTTAATTACTCATATATTTGCTTTAGATTTAAATCAACCAGATAAACAAAAACATCTCCTTGCTACTGCTTTTGTATCAGCTTTAAGTGATGAGATATATTGTAATTATTATAAAAACAGATATCATACTTATCCATCAAAAACAAAAAGATATTTAATCTCAATATCTAGCGGGATATTTGTAGGTTTTTTAAAAGAGATGTATGATAAAAGTAAAAAAAATGATAATTTTGACCATCAGGATTTTCAAGCGGATATATTAGGAAGTATTATAGGAAGTATACTAAAAATTGAAATTAAGTGGTAATTATTTCTAAATCAAAAAATAAATCTCTTGTTTTTGCTCTTTCTTTTGCAAGATATAAATTTTCACCTTTGATAATAATTTTTTTATTTTCTTTTTTTATTTCTACTTTTGGCATTGATAGATTTAAATTGATAAGTTTTGCAACCCAAAAAATATTGCAAAGTTTTTCTACAATCTCTTTTTTTGGAAGCAAACATTTAAATTTTTCTATCTCTTTTTTCTTGATTTTTTTTCTTTTATGAAATCTTATAATTTTAGAAATTAAAAGTCTATCACAATGTCTAAATCCATAATGAAGAGAATTTAATAAAATATAATCAGTATGTTTATGAGCTTCATAAAAATCTATAAGTTCACCTGCACGAGAAAGTTTAATTGCATAAGTCAAATGCATTTTATATTTATCATCAATTTTAAAATCATTTTTTAATAAATCAAATAATTCAAGTGCTATTTTAGTCTCATATGAAGCTATTTTCCTATCAATTTGATAAACATCAATAATCGTTCTAACAGAAGGATTAAAATTTTCAGGAAATTTATGATTATGGTTTCTAAGTAAATCTGTTAAAAACACTCCTTCTCTAACACCAACACCACTTGTTATTATCTTTTTGCCTTTTAAATATTTAATAGCTTCTATAAAAATTAAAGTACCAGGTCTTATTACATCAAGCCTATCTACTTTAACTCCAATTTTAAGCAATTCTTCATCACTCATTTTTAAAATACTCTCTAAAAATGCCTTTTGTTCTTCAAACTCATAAGTAAATCCATGCAAAATATCAAGAGGATATTCTATTTTTTGCATTATAACTTTTGATAAAGCCCTGATAGTCCCTCCAATTCCAAAAACATTTTTATGATTAAAAATTTTCCCAAGTTTTTTTAATTCTTTTTTTATATATTTTCTTGCACCTTCAATATCACCTTTATCAAAAAAAAGCTCTTTAAGTCTTACGGTTCCGAGTTTGAGAGAAATTGTATGTTCAATTCTTTTATTTTCAATTAAAGCAAATTCTGTAGAACCTCCACCAATATCTATAGTAACTCCATTTTTTTCATAAAGTAAATTAGCTGCTGCAACTCCTCCAAAAAATGCTTCTTTATCACCATCAATTACTTTTATATTAATTCCAAGCTCTTTTTTTACTAGATTTATAAACTCAGCTCTATTTGGAGCATCTCTTACAGCAGATGTAGCAACACAAAGAATTTTTCTAGTTTTTAGAGATTTTGCTATTAAAAGAAATTCACGAAGTGCATTTAAAGCTCTTTTAATAGCAAAATCTTGAAGATTACCTCCATTTTCATAAGCACCTTCACTAATTCTTACTTTGCTCTTCTCTTCTCTTAAAAGATAAAAGCCAAAACGGCTTGTTTTTTTAAACACAGCCATTCTGGCTGAGTTTGAACCAATATCAATTACAGCTGTAACTTTTGCCATTACTCTTCGTCTTTGTGAATAAGTTCAGCTTTAAGTTTTAATTCTTTTGCATTTTCTACATTATCTGGGTCTGGAACAATTGCATCAACCGGACACTCAGGAACACATTGAGGTTCTCCTCCATACTCAATACATTCAGTACAAAGGTCTGGGTCTATTTCATAAATTGGATCACCCGGTTCAATTGCTCCATTTGGACAAGCATCCACACATGCATCGCAAGCTATACATTCTTCAGTTATTTTTAGTGACATACTACTCCTTTGGATAACAAAATTTATAGCCTCTTCGGCGAATGGTCTTTATTGTATCAATTTTAAAAACTTTGTCAACCTTTTGTCTTATTTGATTAACAGCAACTTCTATTACATTTGGAGTTACAAGCTCAGGCTCTTCCCAAATGGCATCAAGAAGTTGTTCTTTTGATATTACCTGATTTGGATATCTTGCTAAATGCATAAATACTTCAAAAGCTTTTCCTTTTAAATAAGACTCTTGTCCTTTATAAACAATTTTTTCTTCATCTTTTAAAATAATCAAATCTTTTATTCTTATTTGAGATTCTTTACCGCTTCTAAGTGCCACATTTACACGGGTTATAAGTAAATCAAAATTAAGAGGTTTTTTAATATAATCATCAGCTCCCATTTTTAATGTTTTAATCTCACTATCAACTGATATATCATCAGAAATAACTATTATTTTTATTAAAGGGAATAACCCTTTAGCATAATCTATAAATTTAAAAACCTCAGCCATTCCAAAATTTAAATCAATTATTACTAAATTATAATGTCTTATATCCAAAAAATATTTAGCGTCTTTAATAGTATACGCTTCATCAGTTTTGTATCCTGCTTCATTTAAAGAACGTTTTATAAGTTCATTTAATGTTTCATCCTTTTCAACAATTAAAAGACGCACTACTTCTCCTTTATATACTTTAAATAATTATACCAAATTTTAATAATTTCTTAAAATTTCCACTCCAACTAAAGCATTTTTTAAAATTTCTGATTTTTTGATATTTAAATATAATCTTTTCATTTGTGGAAATTCTTTTTTTAACATATTTTCAATTTCATCAATTGCATCTTCAATAAGCTTATATTTACCTTCAATAATTTTCTTTTGTATCATATCACAAACTTTAGCATAATCTATATAATTTTTTTTATCTTCATAATCAATTTTAGCATTTATGACAATTATTTGTTCTTCATTTCTTTCTCTCTCAAGTAATCCTAAAATTGCTTTAAAAGTCAAATCTTCAATTACAATACTATACATCATACAACCCTTTTTTCCTGACCTGTAATAAGTCTATAAATATTTTCTTTATGTTTATAAATAATTATAAAAGCTATTATCCAAAGAGGGGCATAAGAATTTATACTTAAATGAGGATATAAAATATAAGTACTAAAAATACCTACTAAAATTCCCGTTAATGAACTAAGAGAAGAAATTCTAACAGTTTTAGCCATTATAAACCACACAATTAGTCCAACTAACACTGCTTTTGGGATTAAAACCAGTAAAGCTCCAGCAGTCGTTGCAACTCCTTTTCCTCCCTTAAATCCCAAAAATGGAGTAAAACAATGTCCTATTACTACTAAAACAGCCAAAGTCCATAATGTTGCATCACAAACCCCTGCAAACTTTGCAACTATTATTACAAAAGCTCCTTTAAAAGCATCTAAAAAAAGAGTTAATGCAGCTAATTTTTTAGCTTTTTTTGGGTCAATCTCTTTTAATACCCTTAAAACATTTGTAGCACCTATATTTCCGCTTCCATGTTCTTTGATATTAATTCCTGCAAAATATTTAGCAATCAAATATCCAAAAGGAATTCCACCTACTAAATAAGCAAATAAATACCATAAAAGATTATTCATCAATTTCCTTTTTTGTGAAATTATAATATAATTTAGAAAAAAGGCTGTAGATGATTAATGAAGTTAAAGACTTATTAAAAAAACATAATATTACTCTAGCAGCACATTATTATCAAAAAGATGAAATTTTTGATATTGCAGATTTAACAGGAGATAGTTTAGAACTTGCTAAAAAAACAGTAAACCTTAAAAATCCTTTAATCTTTTGTGGCGTAAGCTTTATGGGAGAGAGTGCAAAAATTTTAAATCCTTCAATCCCTGTATATATGCCAAAATTAGCAAGTTGCTCAATGGCAAGAATGGCAGAAGAGGAGAAAGTAAAAAGAGATATTGAAACTTTAAAAAAAGAAAATATTGATTTTATTCCAATTTGTTATGTAAACTCATCAGCTAAAATTAAAGCAATTGTAGGAGAGTTAAATGGAAGCATATGTACAAGCTCTAGTGCTGATAAAATAATTAAATGGGCAATAGACCAAAATAAAAAAGTATATTTTCTACCAGATAAAAATCTTGGAACAAATATGGCTAAAAAACTAGGACTTAAATCAAAAGTTATAGGAGAAGATAATTGGCAAGAAGCAGATATTATATGCTTTGATGGACACTGCTCAGTTCACCAACTATTTATGCCAGAACATGTAGAATTTTATAAAGAAAAGTATCCTGATATTAAAATAGTTGTTCATCCAGAATGTAGCCCTGAAGTTTGTGAAAAGGCAGATTTTATAGGTTCAACTTCTCAAATTCTAAATTATGTAAAAGCCCATCCAAATGAAAAAATGGCAATTGGAACTGAATTTAATTTCGTAAATAGAATGAAAAGGGATATTAATCCAAATATTTATATATTATCTTCAACTAAACCTGAATGTCCATCTATGAATGAAACAACTTTAAAAGAACTTTATGAATTATTAAAAGCAATTGATAAAGAAAAGCCTTACAATGAAATAATAGTAGAAGAAAATATTGCAAAAAATGCTCTAAAAGCTTTAAATAAAATGCTGGAGATTGTCAAATGAATCTAATGAAATTTCAAATAATAGATTTTTTAAAAGAAGTTTTAAAAGAAGATATAGGAAGAGGAGATTTAGCAAGAGATTTAATTCCAAATAAAATAGTAAATGCCAAAGTTATAGCAAAAAGTGAAGGAGTGGTTGCTGGAATTGAGTATATAAAACATTTTAGTTATTTAGCTGATGTAAAATTTGATTTTAATTTTGAAGATGGAGATTTTTATAAAAATGGCGATGTAATTTTTATAATAAGTGGAAATGCAAAAGATATTTTAAGCATTGAAAGAAGCATTTTAAACATACTCCAACACGCAAGCGGAATTGCAAGCAATGCTTATGAATTTAGTAAAAGAGTTAAAAAGCTAAAAATTTTAGATACAAGAAAAACAAGACCACTTCTTAGAGTTTTTGAAAAATATGCTGCTAAATGTGGAGGTGTTACAAATCATAGACTTGGACTTGATGATTGTTTAATGTTAAAAGATACTCATCTTGCAACTTTTAAATCAGTTAAAGAAGCTATAAAAATAGCTAGAAATTCAATTCCTTTTACTACAAAAATAGAAATAGAGTGTGAAACTCTAGACCAAGCAAAAGAAGCAATGGAAGCTGGTGCTGATATTGTAATGTGTGATAATATGTCTTTTGAAGAGATAAAAAAAGTAGTAGAATATAGAAATAAAAATTATCCATCAGTTTTGCTTGAAGCAAGCGGAAATATTACATTGCAAAATCTAAAAGAGTATGAAAATTTAGGAGTTGATGCTATAAGTAGCGGGGCTATAATTCATCAAGCAACTTTTAAAGATTTTTCAATGAAAATAGCTAATGTATAGATTAATAGAAATAATTTTGCCAAAAGAAAATCAAGAAGACTTAAAAAATATTTTTAATACAAAAGGAATAGTTGATTACTGGCAAGAAGAATCTTACAAAGATAAACTTGCTTATAAAATTTTAATTCAAACTCCCTATTCTCAAACATTAATAGATAAACTTAGTAAAATTAAAAATATACGAATTATTGTTCTTGATGTAATTACAACTCTCCCCTCTCCTCAAACTTCTACAAAAAAGAAAATTAAAGTAAGTAGAGAAGAGTTATATGCAAAAATAATTAATTCAAGCGAAATTAATTACATCTATTTTACAATGCTTATTTTATCTACCATAATAGCAATTTTTGGATTTGCTACAAATAATGTAGCAGTGATTATAGGAGCTATGGTAATAGCACCTTTACTTGGACCTAATATAGCAGCAGCTTTTGGGATTACATTAGGAGATATGAATTTAACAAAAAAAGGATTTATTGCGCTTTTAAGTGGAAGTTTTATGGCCTATATTATTGCAATAATTTTTGGAGCTTTACTTCATATATCTCCAAGTTTATCACAAATAAGTTCAAGAATACACCTTCACTACTCAGATATTATCATTGCTATATCCTCAGGAATTGCCGGAGTGTTAGCTTTTACTACAGGGTATAATTTAAGTTTAGTTGGAGTAATGGTGGCAATTTCTTTGCTTCCTCCACTTGTAGCAAGTGGAATGTTATTTGGGAGTGGATATTTTTTATTTTCATTCTCAGCTTTATTACTTTTTTTTATAAATGTGGTAAGTTTAATTTTATCTGGTGTTATAACATTTAGATTTCAAGGCATAAAAGCCAAAACATGGTGGGAAGAAAAAAAAGCCAAAACTTACAGAAAATATGCTATCTTTATGAGTATATTTTTACTTTTATTTTTTGTATTAGCAATTTTTATAAATCATAAAATTTTTCATTAAGGAGGATATCATTTTAATAGAAGATAAAAATTTTGAATTTGGGCATTTCATAGGAATAAAAGAACCTAATGATTTTAAAAAATATATAAAAGAAAAATTCAATTATGACTTAAAGCCATGGGATTTTGTAATTACAAATGACGAAGTAAGAGAATTAGCATATTGTTATAATCCTTATAAGGGAATTGAAAGGATTGATAATATTCCTGAAACATCTAAACTTAGAATAAAAAATGCTCAAATTTTCACGCCTCTTGATATATATCAAAAATGTGCAATTTACGCCTTAAAAGAAGCACCAGCCACTCTTCTTACAGGTCGTTTTGGAAGTGGTAAAACTCTACTTGCAACTGCTACCGCCCTAGCTCTTACAAATAAAAAAATTTTTATAACAAGACCTCCTATTGGAATTAGTAGTGATTATGATATAGGATTTTTACCTGGAAGTAAAGATGAAAAAATGCTTGAGTGGGCTGGAGGCTTTTTAAGTGCTTTAAATTTTCTTTATAGAGGTATCAAGGGACAAAATTATGACTCAATCAAATCTCAATTATTTTTTGAAAAATTTGAAATAATTCCTCTCAATATGATTCAAGGAGTCTCAATTCTTGAAGGAGAAATTTTAATAGTTGATGAAGTACAACTAGTTACTAGAGAATATATGAGCATGATACTTTCAAGAATGAGTGAAGGGTCTAAATTATTTTTATTAGGAGATATCCATCAAACATATTCTACTATCTCTAAACAAGATAGCGGACTTTTTAGACTTCAACAAGTTCTACCTCATGAAGCATTGGCCTGGGTAGATTTACAAAAAATTTATAGAAATAAATTAACAGAAATTGCTATAAAACTTTTAGAATAATGAGATTTTTGGTATAATAATACTCCTCATTGGAGGGGATGCGATCCTGGTGGACGCCTCGGGCTTCAAACCCGATGGGGCGGCAGGTGACTGCTTGCCCGGTAGGTTCGATTCCTACCCCCTTCCGCCAAAAACTCTAACGAATCTTCATTCATAAGTTTATTATATTCTTGAAATTTTTCTCATTCAATGTTATAATATAAGTGCAGTTAAATTTTTAAAGGAGACTCAAATGAAATTGTTCAGAAATGCTTTAGTAGCAGGTTTGCTACTTGCGAGTGTTGGAACAACTGCCGTGTTTGCAGACTACAACAAAGGTTTTAGATATTACAAAAGATACATCACTCACAGAACACACATTAAAGCAACAAAGATGGTTCAAATCTTAGGTGTTCAAACACCATCTCAATTAAAAGCATTATTTAAAGATGATGCTAAACCTTTAATTCAATTACTTGAAAAAAAAGGTTACAAAAAAGCAGCAAAAATTATTGAAAAATATTTTGCCCACAACAAAAGAAGACTAAAAGATTTAGAAGACTTTTTAGTTGGTATTGTTGAGGGTAAAATTCCTGCTGGCTGATAACGCTTATTAGGGCTACGGTGTAGCCTCACAATTTTTAGCGTTTTTTTATTAAAGATATTTTACCTCCGACACTTTTTAATAACAAAAAGAAAAAAGAGATTAAGTTTTAAGATATCTTTTATTATCTATTTTTACGATATCTCCTAACTGATCTAGATAATCTAAATATGCCACAATATATTTTCTACTCATTGGCATCTCTTCTTTGAAAACTTTAACATCAATATAACCTCTTTTTTTGATTATATCTTTCATTTTATTTATCATATTTTGCAAATGATTGCTTGCTACAAAAATATTATGAGCAAGTCTTACTACTTTTTTAGAAGAAGTTAATTTTTTCATTGCATTATCACCAACTTTTCTATCAATATTAAGTTTTTCATAAATATTATATGGAGCTTCTGGAGTTGCACCTGAATTTTCAAGAATTGCAAGAAGTCTATTTTCTACAGATTTTTCAACATTAGCATTTGCCACATCTTTTTTCTTATAAATAGCACCCTCTTTTACCAAAAAGCCTTCTTCTACCAATTCATCCATTACAGATTTTATAATCCCTTCACTTGCCCATTTTATTCTAAGCTTAACAGATGCAGGAGATAGAAAAGCTAAAGCATTTTTTTCATAAATATCTTTAATAATTCTTTTAATTTCACTTCTTACATTTTTATGAAAAACATTATAATTTTCTTCATCTATAAATACATTTTCAAGCTCTTTTGCAATATTTAGTGCCTCTTTTGGAGTTAAATTAAATCTTTGATAACTTTGTAAAAGCCCAAATCCTCTTTTGTGATTTTCAACTAAAATTTCAAATGCTTTTTTGAAATTAGCCTCTTTTAACTCTTTAAGTAAATCAACTTTCTTTTTCTTTTTAATAGGGTCTGCTATTGGATTTAAAACTTCTCCTCCTCCTACTACTCTACCATTATGAAGAACTACAAAAGGATCTTTATAAACAAGATATGCTTTCTCTTTTAATTTAATAGTTGCAAAACCTTTTTTATCATTTGGATTAAACATCAAAATTTTACCTGGAATTCTTTTTGCTCCACTAATAAATAAAACATCCATATTATGTGCTATCTCTTTACCATTTACAGGCTCAATATAAACATCAATTAATTTAAATCCTCTAAGATACCCTTTTGAGCTTAATAAATACCCTTTTTGAAGCTCTTTATGAGGAATATTAAGATTTATTGCTGCTCTTTCATGAGTAAAAATTTCATTTACATTTTCTCCATGAACTTGAAGATTTTTTACATTTACAACTTTTTCAAGTTCATTTATATAAACTTTATCTCCTACTTTTAAATTGCCACTAAGGACAGTTCCTGTTACAACAGTTCCTATACCTTTTAGAGAAAACACTCTATCTATGTAATATCTAAAAAATTTTGAAGTATTTAATTTCCTAGGAGGTAGATTAAAAAGATAATTTTTAAGTCTTTCAATAGACTCTTTATCTTTTATTGAAGTTGGGATAATTTCAAGAAGTTTTAAATTTTTATAATTTTTTATAAGCTCTTTTATCTCTTCTTTTCTCTTTTCTATAAGTTCATCAGTAGCCAAATCACATTTTGTTAAAGCTACAATAATATTTTGAACTTTTAAAATATTTAAAACTTCCAAATGCTCAATTGTTTGAGGCATAATCCCTTCATTTACATCAATAGCAAAAAGTGTAGCATCAAATCCAAAAGCCCCGCTTATCATATTTTTAACAAGTTTTTCATGTCCAGGAACATCTATAAAAGCTACATTTACATCATCTCTTTTCATATTTGTAAAAGAGAGATCAATAGTAATACCTCTTTCTTTTTCTTCTTTTAATTCATCTCCATTATATCCTGTCATTGCCTCAATTAAAGAAGTTTTACCATGGTCTACATGACCTGCAGTTCCTATAATTATATGTCTCATACTCTCACTCCACAACTCAATAATTCATTTGTAATAGCAGCTAATTTCTCTATTTCATCTTCTTGAATAGTTCTAAAATCAAGTAAAAATTTCTCATTTTCTATTCTACCAATTACAAGTTTTTCTCTAAATCTCTCTTCCCATTTTTTAGCATTTCCATCAATTGCCACTGCCACACTTGGAATTTTTTTATTTGGCATAGTTCCACCACCTACATATGTAAAAGTATCTATAATTTCAGCCCTTAAAGAAGGAGTTAAAGACAAAAACTTATCAGCTCTTTTTTTAAGTTCATCCACAGAAGTAAAAAGCATTTTTAATGTTGGAATTTTATCGTAATTTTTCTTAATATAAGCAATTGCTGTTTCTTCAATAAGAGAAATTGTAATTTTATCTACTCTAAACATTCTTAAAATTTGATTTTGTTTAAGTTTTGCTATAAGCTCTTTTTTCCCAAGAATAATACCAGCTTGAACTCCTCCAAACAGTTTATCTCCACTAAAACTAACTAAACTTGGATTATGTTTCATAATATCAAGAATTGAAGGTTCGTAATTACTTAAAGAATAAGGAAGTTTTGGAACATATGCACTACCCAAATCATAATAATCAAGCAATTTATACTCTCTTGCCATTTTTATAATTTCATCAAAAGAGACCTCAGCCGTAAAACCTTCAATAGAATAATTTGATTTATGAACTTTCATAAGCATTGCAGTATTTTCATTAATTGCGTTTATATAATCTTTTTTATGAGTTTTATTTGTAGTTCCAACTTCTTTCAAAATAGCTCCACTTGCATTCATAACTTCAGGGACCCTAAAACTTCCTCCAATTTCTACAAGTTCTCCACGAGAAACTACAACTTCTTTATTTTTAGCAAAAGTATTTAGGACTAAAAATACTGCAGCAGCATTATTATTTACTATTAAAGCATCTTCACTCCCAAAAAGAAAACTTAAATGTTTTGCCGTATGATGATATCTATCTCCTCTTTTGCCTTTATCTAAATCATATTCTAAATTACAATAATGAGTGCTAATTTGCTTTGCCCTTTCAAAAATTTCCTCATCAATCAAGCTTCTTCCAAGATTTGTATGAATAATCACACCAGTAGCATTTATAACATTTTTAATTGAAGGAGTTAAAATATCATGATATTTATTTTCTATAATTTTTAAAACTCTACTTTCATCAATTTCATTAATTTTTTTATTTTTTATATCTTCTCTTAATTGTTCAATTACCTCTTTTGTAATTTTTGAAATAATTTCTTTATCATAATCTTTAAATTTTTGAATAACTTTATCAACTTTAGGTATTTGCCTAAAAAGATTTTGCATTATAAGCCTTTTTTAGTTTATTTTACCAAAAAAGAAGAAAAAGAGTTAGATAATAATTAGAGGTTTATTTTCTTTAGAACCAACTTCTGCAATAATTGAAGCATCTATTCCTTCATTTTTCATTTTTTCTATTAAATCAAATGCTTTTTTTTCTTCAAGACTTATCAAAAGCCCTCCACTTGTTTGAGCATCATATAAAATCATCTCTTCTTCAAAACTAAGCTCTCTTTTTTTCTCAACCTTATCTTTTAAAAATTCCTGATTATTGTAACTTCCAGCAGGTATTATCCCCATACTAGCCATCTCAATCGCTTCTTTTAAATAAGGCACTTTATCAAAATGAATTTTTATACTCATTTTATCTGCACTCATCTCATACAAATGCCCCAACAATCCAAACCCTGTAACATCTGTCATTGCATTTGCTATACTTCTTGCTAAAATAGAAGCTTTGTAATTAAGCTCTCTTAAAATATTAGCAACTTTTAAAATTACATCCATTCCAACTAAATCTGCTTTTATTGCAGTTGTTAAAATTCCCATTCCAAGAGGTTTTGTAAGAATAATTAAATCACCTTCTTTTAAAGTATTGTTTCTTACAATTTTATTAGGATGTGCTGTTCCGGTTACACTAAGCCCATAAAGCATTTCAGGTGTTTCAATGGTATGCCCACCAGCTAACACTCCTCCACACTCTTTAACTTTGCTCTCTCCTCCTCTTAAAATTTCATTTAAAGTCTCTTTATCATGATGACAACTATCAAATCCCACAAGATTAAGAGCAGTTTTTACATCAGCTCCCATAGCAAATACATCACTCAAAGAATTAGCAGCTGCAATTTGTCCATAAAGAAATGGGTCATCAACAACAGGCGTAATAAAATCAACTGTCTGAATTAAAGCAATATCATCACTTAATTTATACACACTTGCATCTTCATTGCCTTCAAACCCGACAATTAAATTCTCTCCTTTTTTTTCTAAAGAACAAGTAACTCCTTCAAGCTCACCCGGAGCTAATTTCCCTGCTCACCCAGCTGCTCTTACAAACTTTGTAAGTTTTTTGTTTTTATATTCCATCTCTTTCCTTAGAAAGTTAAAATTTTATCGCTTGTTTGAACCCACTCAGCCAAATCGTTCATTGTCCCTTTAATCTCAGGTGCAAAATAAGGCTCATTTTTAAAAAGTCCACATCTTGCTTGACAAGTTCCACAAACTTTAAGTTTTACTCCATTTTTATACATCTCTTTTAGCATCTCCACCAAATCAAAATCATAATTATCAGGTTTTTTATTGCAATCTCTTGCCAAATCTACAGCATCATTCATAAGAAAAATTCTAACTTCTTCTCCTCTTTCAAATAGATTTTTAGCAAGTCTTAATCCATTCCAAGTCACATCGCTACCATCGTATGGTTCGTGATTGAAAATAAATAAAATTTTCATTTTACCTCCTTTATCTCTTTTATTTTTCCGCTATATCCTACAATTTCTATTGCTTTTAAAAGCTTTTTTGGAGTTGTTTTTGTATCGTCATAAATAACAGTTGCTGTTTTGTTATGCAAAATCACCTTTGCACTTATAACTCCAGGAGTGTGTTTTAAAGAAGTTTTTACTGCCATTGTGCATAATGGACAAGTCATACCATTAACAATAATAATTGCCTCTTTTTTTGCCGCAAATGAAAACACTACTAAAATCGCTAAAAATAAAAACTTTTTCATTTCATTCCTTTATTAAATATTGAGCCCAGTAAGGATATGTTAGCATAATTATTACAAAAACCGTACCGATACTTAAATATTTCACATAATTTTTGCAAATACTACCCTCACATACAGGTCTTTTTCTAAGTTTAAAAAAGTAATTGCCCCAAAGATACAAAATAATTAAAACCGCCGCAATTGAAAAATAGGTATGATAAGGAGCAAAAATATGCAAAAACGACAAACTTCCAACACTTACTCCAAAAACTAAAAATAAAAGCGGTCCAAGACAACAAGTGCTGGCTAAAATCGCAGTAATTACCGCTCCAGCTATTAAAGCCCAAAAAGATTTATCCTCCTTTTGAGGGGGTAATTCACACTCATACCCTTTTACAATAGTCAAAATTGTATTTTTTCCATCTTTTTTCTCGGTTACATAAAGCCCTTGGCTTTGTGCAAATCTTTTTACATTTTGAATGGATGAGAAGGAATTGACCTCAACTTCCAAAATTCCCTCATCCATTTCTTCTAAAGCTTCTTTTGTCTTAATTACAGGCTCAGGACAAGCTAGATTTTTACAATCTATTTTTTTTATCATTAAAAGATTTCCTGAGATGTAATTTTATATTCAAATGATTTTGGAACATAATAATTCAATACATCATCATTAACCTCAGCATAAGGATATCCAAACATATTAAGAGGATATTGAACAGGTCTTGGATATAAAACAAAATCTCTTGCATGATTAAATGCCATCCAGTTCATTTCCCAAGAATGCAGATATTTTTTAACTAATGTTTGAACTTTTGGATCATCATATTTTAAATGTTCAACAAGCTCTAATTTTGTAATATCTGCAGGGTCTGTTGGAATCCATCCAGCTCCTGGAATATAATACTCAGCTCTACAATGTTGCCAAGTAGTAATATTTGCAAATCCATTTTTATCACTTTTTCCAAGAGCTTTATCAAAATGACTCTTACCAAGTCTAATACCAAATACTTCTCTTGCAGGAATTCCTGCCGCTCTTGTTAATGCTACAAATAAAGAGCTTAAATCAGTACATTTTCCACCAAAATATCCTTTTTTATAAATCTCTTCAATTGGTTCTGGTTTTACCATTTTTCTAACATCACCTTTACCACAACCAATCACTTTTTTATCTCTGTATGTATGAGCTGTGCACCAATAATAAATTTTTTTAACTCTCTCAAATCTATCTTTTGTATCTCCAACAATTCTATCTGCTAGTGCTTTAATAATTCCTGTTGTTGGAATATGAGCTGTTGGAAGAAGATATTTTTTCACTTCTTTTGGATAAGGTAAGTTTTGCTTACTTGCCCATTCAATTTTATCAATAGGAACAGTTCTGTATTTTGTCTCAACTACCATCTCCATCAAAACAATTTTTGGCATATCCGATTTATTCCATTTTGCATAAAAAGTATTTGCTGAATATTCATTATTGTTATTTAAATCATATTCGTTATAGTTTCCATCAAAATTTAAAATCCTTACATGCTGATAATCGGCATTATAAGGCATCGGATTCCAAAGTCTTGCAGGATACTCTTTTGCCGGATATTTGATATTGAAAAAATATTGAACTCTAAATCTTCTAACTTCATCATCTTTTGCAAAACTAACACTTGGCATTGCACTCAAAACTCCTAACGCTGCACTTGTTTTTAAAAAATCTCTTCTTTTCATGTTTACTCCTTTATATTTTTTTAATTTGAACTTTAGTTGAACTAAAATCTGGAATACCACTAATTTCATCAACTAATGGATATTGATACTCTCCATACAAATAAGTAATTGTATTTGGAGAAATACCAATAGCTCTTTTTTTATCAGCCATTACAATATCTCCTTTTACAACATTACCTAACATCACCTCCTTAGCATTTTTTATATAAAGAGGATTTGCTCCATGTTCCCAATGTCCAAAATGATGAGAATAGGCCACACATCCTCTTGTTACAAAATTAGTAATTTTAATTTTGGTTTGTAATTTTTTTCCATTAGCATTTATTATTTCTACCTTATCTCCATTATTTAATCCAAGTTCTTGTGCATCTAAAGGATTAACTTTTAAATAAATATCAGGATCATAAAATAATGCCTTATCAAAACAAATAGTTCTTGATTGTGTATGTAAAGCTGATTTATAACTAGTTATATAAAAACCTTCTTGCGGAAAATTTATATTTTCATATTTAATAGTTCCAAAATTATTTTTGCCAGTTATTGTATTTTTTGAAGTAGCTAATCTTTCATTCCAAATATGTACCTTTTCAAATCCAAATTTATAATTTCCATATTCATCAAACCAAGAATCATTTATAAACACACCTCCTTTTGCTAGTACAGTAGCTACTTTTTTCCATTCATTCGAAGGTAAAATATTTTTATGTTTAGAGACTAAATAATTATTTTCTACATACTCAAGTGTTTTATTATCTGCTCTTTTAACATTAGCATTCAAAGCTAAATTAGCAATCCCTCTTAAATAATAATCTTCCTCATTTTTTAATGGTAAATATTCACCAGATTTTGTTTTAATAACCTTATCTCCAAATCCTGGTAGATTAAGTTCAAGAGATAAATCAATCAAAAATTTTTCTACATCTATACCATTTTTGGTTAATTTTTCAATTACTGGTGTCCTAACTGCTGTAAAATGCCCTCCAGGAGCATGAGGAGTTAAAAATCCATATTGTCCTTCTAAAAATGTAACATCTGGAATGATATAATCTGCATAAATATTTGTTTCATTAATAGTAGTGTCAAGAGATACAAAAAGAGGAACTTTTTGCTTATCTTTAAGAGTTTCTTTAAATCTATATCCTCCTGGCATACTATAAATAAAATCTGAAAAATAAGTAAATAAAATTTTTATTGGATATGGATACTGCGCATCTATACCTTCAATTGCAGCTACACTCAAACCACCTTTCGTAAATTCATACCAAGGAAGTTTTGAAGGATAACCTTTTTGTTTAAATTCTGTAGTTTTTTCATATTTAGCTTTTTCTCTTGAAATTTTAACACCACTTGGTTTTTTCATACTTGGAAAATGAACTAAATCATATTCTCCTTTTTTCCAATCTGCCGCACCTTTACCTTTACCTAAATAACCACCTTTTCTATTTACATTTCCTACAAGAGCATTAAGCATAGCTATTGCATAACTTGCATACAATCCTCCAACATAATTACCTCCACCATGATAAGCAAAAGCAGATGCATAAGGTACATTTTCCCAAAATTCTTTTGCCAATGTTTTAATATCTTTTATACTTACACCACTCTCTTTTGCATAATATTCCAATGGTTTTTCAAAAACAGAGTCTTTCATCAATTTAAATGCACTTTTAACTTTGATACCTTTTATAACTCCTTCATATTCTAAAGAAGGATTAGAAGAATTTTTAGCTAAAACAAATCCATCTTCATATACTACAAAATCATTACTATCTAATCCTATATCTTTACCTCTTAAGAATTTTCCATAATTTTTATGATTTTCATCAACTATTACAAGATGAGTTGCATTTGAATAAGTTATACGACCTTTTTTCTTAGCCTCTTTCTTAGAAGCAATTTTTAAAAATTTTTCGTCATACCATCCATTTTTAAGCATAACTTGAATCATTCCCATTGCTAAAGCACCATCTTTAGTAGGAGTAATTGGTATCCATTTATGAGCAACTTTTACTGCTTTTGGAGCTTTAGGGTCAACTAAAACAATTTTTAATTCTTTATTCGCTATTCTTCTTGCAATGATACCTCCTGCTGTATTAACTCCTGGCTGTAAAGCAGAATATATATTAGCTCCAAAAATCAACATATATTTTGAATTCATAAAATCAGCTTTTAACTCCACTTCTTTTCCATCTGTAAAAGCATAATTACCCATCCTAAAACCAATACCACATATATCAGTATGAGCCATATAATTTTTTGAACCTATAGAATTATAAACCCATCTTTTTATAAAATTAACTCTACCTCCTTGAGATCTACCTGTAAACCATACAAATTGATTTCTTTTCGTTCCAAATTCTTTATTTTTTTCATCAATATATTCATCTGAAAGAATATCTTTAATTCCTGGATAATAAGTATTATCACCTAAATGTTTAAAATTTTTACCTCCATAAGCTATCTCTTTTATTAATTGGTCCCATTCAATCGGCTCAAACTTACCACTTCCCCTATCTCCTGCTCTTTTTAAAGGTTTTAAAATTCTATAAGGATTAAAAACATATTCATTATTCATTTGAGGTTTTGCACAAGTATTAGCGCTGTATTTAAAACTCTCCTCCACATGAGTATCATAAGAAATTTCTTTATAAGAACGATTATAAGGATGATATGGATTTCCATCAACTTGAACACATTTATCTCCAATTACTCCAACTCTTAATCCACATCTTGCATTACATTCTAAACACACAGTATTAACAACTCTCTCTCCTAAAGGTTTTTTAACCTCATAAAACTCAAATGTATTTTTATAAACCGGTGTTTTATCAAGAAAAGTTGCTAAATGATGCATAAGAGCAATTTTTACAGTAGGATTATTTTCTAAAAGTTCTTTTAAAGCACCTTTTGGATTTTTTAAATTTCCATAAATTAAAGCTCCACTAGGACATACACTTACACATCTTGGAATATCCCCTCTTTTAATTCTATCAAAACACATATCACATTTTTTAGCTTTTTCATCAAATACAATAGCATCAAAAGGACATGCTTTTAAACAACTTTGTTCATTTTTTGCACAATCAATATTACATTTATCTTCATTAATTAAAACAACATGATCTTTTACTGTTATTGCATTATAATTACAAGCTTTTTCACATGGTTTTGTAAAGCATTCTACACAAAAATCTTTTTTTTCAGTTATAAGTTGAGCTTTAGGAAAAGTTCCTAATTCTCTATTTTCCATTTTAAAAAATAAAACATCATAAGGCAAATTTTTTTCTAATTGGCATGCCGCCATACATGCTTTACAATCAATACATCTTTTTGAATCAAAAATCATTACCGGTAAAAATTCTTCTTCATTTGCAAAACTAAATCTAACTGAACCTAAAAAAATAGTAAAAGAACCTATTTTTAAAAAATCTCTTCTATTCATCTTAAACTCTTATAATGTTATTACATTCTTATGAAGTAAAAAGTCCATCGTATCATAAGCATTACCTATTTCTCCAACTTTAAGCTCCTCAGGTGGAATTTTGAAATGATTCATACAAACACCACATGAGTAAATCTTAACTCCTCTTTTTTCAAACTCTTTTAAAATTTCAATTGTTTTTTCGTTTTTTGTAGTCAAAAATACCCCTCTATTTACACAAACCACAATTTCAGGAAGTTTGTCAAATTCAAGGGTAGTTTTTAAAAAACCTTCCATTAAAATATGTCCAAGTTCTCCTTCTCCAACTTTATCATCTTTAATAAAAAGAACTTTGTCTAAAAATTTTTTATCATCTTCCTCTTTTACAATACTACACTCATACCCTTTTACAATTCTAATAATTGTATCTCCATTATCCAATTTTTCTTCTTCTGCTACAAGTCCCTGATTTTGAGCAAATCTTTTAACATTTTGAATAGAAGATATTGAATTTACTAAAACTTCTAAAATACCTTCATCCATCTCTTCTAAAGCTTTTTTTGTTTTCAAAACAGGCTCAGGACAAGCTAAATTTCTACAATCAATCTTCATAATAAGCCCCTTTATAAAAAATAATACATAACAACAAATTTTTTTGGATTATTTTGCAATGAAGCGTTTTAGAAGTTTTTGCTGCTTCATTGTCTACCTTAACCTAAGGTCTACAGCAATAAGCTAGTGTTATTATAACAAAAAGAGTAATTAAGTCAATAATAACTACTAATACTGACCAAATAATGAAAAAGTAAAAAACAAAAACACTCAGTAATTTAACAAAAATTTTGCGTTTAAAAAATTTCATCTACCCAAAAGTAACGTTTGTGTTTACACTTTTTAGCAAAATTTGAATATTACAAAACAAAATGAAACAAGCTATTGTATTTTTATCTTTATTAAATTTTATAAAAATCTCTGATACTTTTTTTGAAAAAAAGGGCCTAAGTTAAAGCCCTTTTTCTTTTTTATATTCTAATACTGCTTGATAAACTTCATCTTTAATATGAAGTTTTTCTTTTTTTAATTTTTCAAGTTCAAGTTCATCCATATGCTCTCTTCCTGCTTCTACATCATCAATTAATTTATTAAGTTCTGCATGTCTTTGAATAAGTTTATCAATATGAGGATTTTTTGCTGCAAGTTCTTCCATCAAAGGAATCAATTCTGGACAACATTCTTTAAACATAACATCTCCTTTTTTTCTTAATTATAACATACAATTTATTTATATCTCACATCTAGTATCATCAATTTCATCTTCATCATCAAATTCTTGATAAAAATCATCCCACTCTTCATCATATTCTCTACTTTGGGGATTACACTCCTCACAAAATACTACATTTTCTTTATCTTTAATAAGTTCTTCAAATTCTTCAAATTTATTAAAATCAATAAATTCTAAATTTTTAAAACTAATCTCCTCTTTTCTCTCAAAAACTCTATCACACATATCTGAATGAACTTCAACTTTTTCTTCATCAATTATAACTGTATATCCCACTCCTAACTCCTTATTTTTATACTAAATTTTTTAACAAAATCATTTTTTATATTTATATTTAAATATCTTGCATGAAATGTCTTCCAATTCAAATTAACTCCTAAAGGAATAGCAAAAGCTCCTCTTGGACCACTAATTGATACAATTTCTATTTCACTTCCTTTTGGAACTTTAATTTTTTTATTTGCATGATATTTATAAACTTTATTATTAATTTTTAAAGTAATCAAAGGCATTGAATTATCCATAAATTTTGAAGGATTTTTAATCATTTCATTTAATTCTTCTATTTGTATATCATATAATTTAAAAAACTCTCTAAGCATAATAAGATGTGTTCTCACTTTTTCTTTTAAAGAAGGTAGTTGTTTTGAAGCTTCTATACAAAATGCTTTAATCCCATGTTTTAAACACCAACCAGTTAACGCTTTTTTTTGCTCATCATGTATATGAGAAGTAAAAGTTCTTGTATTGATAAGTCCAAGTTTACGTTTTAGATATATATTTGCATGATTTTTTACAAAATTAGCTTCATTAAATAAATTAAAATTTTTATATCTAAACTCATCTATTACAACACTTTGCCCCCATGCTCTTTTGTTTTCTATATTAAATCCATATCCATCATGCATAGAAATCAAAACATCAGGTCTATATTCCAAAATTGCACTTTTTAAAAGTTCTACATAATGATAATCCGGATCTCTTTTTGAAATATAGGCAAATTTTCTATTCATATCACCATTATATCCTCTTACATCTGCTAAAATAGAAGTGAAATTACTTCGTGGAATAATTAAAAGTTCTCCTTTTTTCAAAGTAGCATTAACAAGCATATCAGCAGCTTTATATGCACCCATTTCATTTCCATGAATTCCCCCAATTAACATTACTTTAAATTTCGGTTTTGGAGATTTTAAATGATAATATTCAAAAGGTTTACTAGGAAATTTAAAAAAAAGTCTCTCATCACTTCTTGCAAATAAAGGAGTAGCTCCAAATATAGAGGATATTTTTAAAAATTTTCTTCTATCCACTGTTTTCCTTTTTTATAATTATACATCTTTTTATAATTATATATCAAATCTCTATAAAAAAAACTTATTTTTAATATAAGATTAATTTATATTCTTTACACTTCGCCCAAAAAAGGAAGAACATGCAACAAATGATTTTACAAGAAAAATATCCAGTATTTGTGCTTGATGTTTTTAAAAATGAAACTCATTTTAAAAAAGCCGATGAAATAATTAATTTTTTTAAAGAAAAAATAGATTCTCATCCAACTTGTAGATATATTGGAGAATTTGATCATTTTTCTCATACAAAATCTATTAATGGTGAAATAGCTCCAGAAATTAAAGATTGTAAATTAATTATCTTTTGTTTTGGAAATAAACTTCCAAATGGAAAAATTCCTGCAGTTAGACCAAGAAGTATTGGTGTTACTGAATATGAAGATAAATTTGAAATTAGTTTTCTTGAAGCTCCGGCTTTAATTGCAAATGAAGTAATGGAAGGATGGGTAAAAGAACTTAAAGCGAATTTATAACTACTTTTACATCAGCTCCTTTTGCAAAATAAGGAGCTGTTGTAACTATACCATCTACTCCTGTTTTTGCATATTCCACAACATTTTCTTTATTTATTCCACCTGCACTTAAAACTTTAATATTTTTTTTATGAGCCATCTCAACTATCTTTTTAGTAACTTCAATATCAACCTTATCAAGTTGAATCATATCAACTCCAATTTCTATTAATTTTTCTGCCCTATCAATACTCTCACACTCAACTACCCATTTTTTTTCAACTGCTCTATGTTTTAATTTTTCAAAATCTCTAAAAAATTTATCCCATCCTCCATATAAGTTTATATAATTATCAAAAACTAAAATAGTCTCAGTTGTAGTTACTCTATGAGGATATGCCCCTCCATCCATTATAGCATTTAATGCAATTTTTTTAGTAAAAGGGATAATTTTTCTAGTAGTTAAAATTTCAATATTAGGATTAACTTCTTTTGCTTTTTGTACCATTTCTCTTGTATAGGTAGAAACACTTAGAGCATATTCATAAATATTTTGAGCTATTTTCCAAAGAATTAATACATTCTCTCCTTCGCATTCAAATAATTTACTCCCAGCTTTTAAAAATTTTTTATTCTTTTCTTTATATGTAACTTTTAGATTAAGTCTATTTGATAGTTGTTCAATTAAATCATTTGCTGTTACTACAGTATCTTTTCTTGTAAAAAAAGAAATTTTTCCATTTGTATTAATTTCAAGCAACTCTTTCGTTAAATCAAAAAGAGGCATATCCTCTGTAATAAGTTTATCTATATCTTCATAAGTAAAATACATACTACTTCCTTTTTAAAAATTTTAAGAAAATTTTATTATAAGAGAGTTAAAATTCAAAGTAGCTTTATATAAAATTATAGAGTCAGAGAATATTTATAATAAAAAAAAAAAAGACAAAGGATTAAGCTCCTTGTCTTTCTTTGATTATTTCTTCAGCAATATTGCTTGGTACTTCTTCATAATGATCAAATACCATTGAATAAGTTCCTCTACCTTGTGTCATACTTCTAAGGTCAGTTGAATATCCAAACATTTCTGCAAGAGGAACAA